>DAIMKA010000074.1:0-2815 GCA_036721955.1 Lachnospiraceae bacterium
GGCTAATGCCGACATCAAACAGAAGGTGTGTCGTATCCGAGCCGATGTAGCTGCAGTTGCCGCTCGATCCGCTCGCGAATGTCTGAAATCTCATTGTACTCACTTTCCTGTTCCCAGTGCTGCCCGGATCTGCCTGCAGGCATCCTCCAGACTTCCGGAGTTGTCAATCACAACATCCGAGCCTGCCCGGAACTCTTCCTCCGTAAGCTGCGACGAGAGGATCCCGTCAATTTTCTCATCGGAATAGCCGCGGCTCTCCCTCAGGCGCTTCCTGCGGACCGCAAGGTCACAGTAAATATACCACATTTCATCCACATAAGAGCGATAACCGCACTCGATCAGAAGCGCTGCCTCCAGGAAAAAATAGTCCACGGCATCCGGTGCTCCCTTCGCCGCCTTCTCCTGCTCCTCCCGGATTCGTTCCAGAATGTACTCCTTCACCGCCGGATGAATCAGTGCGTTGACCTTCTCGCGAAGCTCCCTGTGGGCAAAAATCCGCGCTGCCATCTCCCTGCGGTCGATCTCGCCGTTCTCCTGAAGGAGGGAGCCTTTTCCTTCCTCTCCGCTGACATTTTCTGCTCCGGATGTATTGGATGCATCGCCCGAAGCTCCCGCAGGATACTGCTCCAAGAGTCCCACGAGCGGTTCGTAAATCCGTCCGCCCTTCCGCGTCACTTCGTGCGCCGCCTCATCCGAGAGAAGGATCCGGCAGCGGTAGTTCTTCTCAATGTAGCGGAGCAGCTCCGTTTTGCCGGAGCCCACCCCGCCCGTAACACCTATGATCTTCATGATTCTGCCACCTTTTGACATCCCATTCGAGTGCGCGCGAGGAGAAATCCGCGAAGGCGGCTGCTCCAGGCAGGAGAATGTGATATCAATCACATTCGAGTGCACTATTTAGCCTCATACCAGTCGGAGCCCGTGTGGCAGTCGATTTCCAGCGGAACAAGGAGCTTCGCGGCTCCCATCATGCCGTCCCGGAGAATCTTCGCGACCTTTTCCTCCTCGCCCTCTGCCGTCTCGATCAGAAGCTCATCGTGAATCTGCAGAATCAGCCGGGAAGAAAGGCCCTGCCGGTGCAGCTCCTCCCACACGCGGATCATCGCGATCTTCATGATATCCGCGCCGGTTCCCTGAATCGGCGCATTCATGGCAACGCGCTCACCGAACTGACGCTGCATGAAGTTCGAGCTCTTCAGCTCCGGAATCGGCCGCCGTCTTCCGAACATCGTGACCGAATATCCCTTCTCCTTCGCTTCCTCAACCTCCCGGTCAAGGAAGGTCTTGATGCCCGGGAACATCCGGAAGTACTCGTCGATGTATTCCTTCGCCTCACTCCGGGAAATCGACAGGTTCTGCGACAGGCCGAACGAGCTGATGCCGTACACGATGCCGAAGTTGACCGCCTTCGCATTTCTCCTCTGCAGGTCCGTCACTTCGTCAAAGGGCGTGTGGAACACGCGGGAGGCCGTGGTGCGGTGAATGTCCCGGTTCTCCCGGTACGCCTCGATCAACGCCTCGTCCCCGGAGAGCGACGCCAGGATGCGCAGCTCAATCTGCGAATAATCCGCATCGGTAAAGCAGGACCCGTCCCTGGGAATGAACACCTTCCGGATGGCCCGTCCCAGCTCCGTCCGCATCGGAATATTCTGCAGATTGGGATCTGTGGAGCTGATGCGTCCGGTCGCCGTAATGGTCTGATGGAATGTCGTGTGGATTCTGGAATCCTTCGCAATAAAGGCCTGCAGACCATCCGCGTACGTGGATTTTAATTTCGTCAGGGCGCGGTATTCCAGAATTTCCTCGACAATCGGATAATCCGGTGCCAGCTTGTCCAGCACATCCGCCGCCGTGGAAAACCCGCTCCTCGTCTTCTTGCCGCCCGGAAGCCCCAGCTCTCCGAACAGGACCTGCCCCAGCTGCTTCGGGCTCGCGATGTTGAACGCATGACCTGCCTTCTCATGAATCGAGGTCTCAAGTTCATGAATCCGGTCCACCAGCCGGCTGCCGTAAGCAGAGAGCTTCTCCGGCACCACGCGAATGCCGATCCTCTGCATATCATACAGAATATAGGTAAGAGGGAGCTCGACCGTCTCGTAGAGCTCCAGCATGCCCTCTTCCTGAAGGCGGCTTCGCACGGCCTCCGCCTCCCGGGCAAGCGTATCCGAGATGTGCCCCGCAAAATCCGCAACCGTACCGCTTTTCTCCATTCCCGGTGCCGGATTTCCTGCCTCTTCCCGTCCGTTCTCCGATGCCGGAGCTTCCTGGGGCAGTGCCGCGTTCCCGGCTTCCGGAGCAGTCAGCTCAACGGCTGCCGTCTCCTGATCTTCCGCCATTTTCTCCGCAAAGGAGCTCTTCTCGAGGAACTGCTTCTTCCCGAGGATCGTCTCGCCCAGATACTCCGAGGCAACGTCCTCCGGCTCATAGTCATTCTTCAGCGGATTGCAAAGATACGCGCCCAGAAGAACATCGAAAATCCCTTCCAGATGAATGCCGTCGCAAAATTCCGTCTCTTCGATTCCCCAGAACGAAAACTGGGATTTCAGGTCAAAGACCGCAAGACGGATCCGGCCCTTTCCTGCCGCTTTTCGAAGCTGCGAAAGGCCCTTTGTCAGAAGGGCCGCAGGGATTCCCGTCACATTCTCTTTCTCTTCTTCCCCTGAGTGACCGTCGTCCGGCAAATCTCCGGAAGCACTCTTTCCGCCAGCCAGGACACCGGTTTCATCCGATTCACTCCGAAGGCCGGCACTCCCCGCCCCCTTCTGTCCGTTCCCGGAATCCTCGCAGGAGCCGCTCCCCTGCGCCTTCCAGCCGC
>DAIMKA010000074.1:2825-8549 GCA_036721955.1 Lachnospiraceae bacterium
AAGCTGGCCCTCCGGCTCTGCAGGCTCTTTTGCCTCTGCCTCTTTCTCTCCCGGCTGTCCTTCCTCCGAATTTTTCTCTTCGTCCGCGCCCTGCAGGAACCATGTCGTCCCGCCCTTTGAAATCGAAACGCCCAGGAGAAGATTCTCTTCCCCCTTCCTGTCATACACCGGATAGACGCCGATCCAGGGAAGGACTCTCCCGGCAGGGCTTCCGGCCTTCTCTGCGCTGGCTCTGCCGTCTTCTCCATGGAAAAAAGGCACTGCCTCCACGAAATCCGCGGCAGCCTGCTCTTCCCTGTCTTCTCCATGCGAAGAATCCGCCTTCTCCGGGGATTCTGCGGCTGTACTCTCTTCTCCTGTAAGTTTACTGAAAAGTTCCTCCGCCCTTACGGCCTCCGTAATCGTGCGGAAGGAATGCCTCTGTCCCCGGCTGTCCCCCGCGTTTTCCTCTCCGGCGCCGTTTTCCTGCCTCACCGCCGCTGCCACGGATTCCATGGAAAACCGCGGAAGGAGGTTCTTGAAGCCCAGCTCCGTGTACAGCCGGAACGCCTCCGGTGTATAAAAATTCCCGATTCTGGCCTTGTCCTTGTCCAGGCACACATCCGCATCCGTCTTAATCGCGGCGAGGAACAAAGACAGCCTCGCCTTGTCCTCGTTCTGCTCCAGCGTATCGTGCAGGCCTTTTTTCGTGATCTCGTCCAGATGCTCATAGACGCCGTCCACGGAGTGGTAGCGGACAATCAGCTCCGTCGCCGTCTTCGGTCCCACCTTCGGAACACCGGGAATGTTATCGGAGGTATCACCCTGCAGCGCCTTTACCTGAATGAACTCCAGCGGCGTCACCTGCAGCGCCTCCTTCACGTCTTTTGCATAGTAATTCTCAATGACGGTCTGACCCTTCTTCGTCTTGGGAATACGGATCTGAATGTGCTCATCCGCGATCTGCAGAAGATCGCGGTCCCCGGAGACCAGAGAAACCTCCATGCCGTCCGCCTGTGCCTTCTTCGCCAGCGTACCGAGAATGTCGTCGGCCTCCAGGCCCGCCTCCTCGCACGTCGCAATGCCCATGGCCGCCAGCACCTTCTTCATCAGAGGGACCTGCTCGCGCAGCTCATCCGGCATCGCGTGCCGCGTCCCCTTGTAGTCCGCAAATGCCTCATGGCGGAAGGTCGGCGCGTGCACGTCAAACGCCACCGTCAGATATTCCGGCTTCTCCTCGTCCAGAATTTTGAACAAAATCTTGAGAAACCCGTAGACAGCGCCGGTGTGAAGCCCCGCGCTGTTCGTCAGATCCGGCATTCCGTAAAACGCCCGGTTCAAAATACTGTGCCCGTCAATCAGGACTAATTTCTCCACAACAGCCTCCTACACGAAAATACCGGCAGTATTTCTCACCGCGGTACTTCTTCACTATTCTCCGGCTTCCCCAGGCTCCGGGGCCAGTCTTACACAATCCCCAGCACGTAGCACGCCGTGACCGCCGCCGCAAAGGCAGCCAGCGTGAACACCTCGTACAGCGCCGTCAGCTTCACTCTCCGCTCTCTTCGTTCGAGCCGCCCCCGCTGGAGCCGCACGTACGCCCCCAGCTCCTTCTGAAGGTTGAATGCCTCGCCGGTCTCCAGACGCGGCAGTCCCGCATGAATCAGATACTGGATGGACAGTTCATCCCGGCACATCCCGCAGGTGTCGTAGTGATCCAGGAAATCCTCCAGCTCGCGGTTCGTCAGCTCATCCGCAAAAAAATCCGGAATTCTGCTCTCAAACGTCTTATGAATATCCTCCTGCTGCGGCTTCTCCGGAAGATCCGGATACTCCCGTTCCCGCGCCAGGGCGTCCTTTTGCTTCATATTATCCCCCGCATAGCCTATTCATGCCTGCATATTTATTCAGCCATTCCAGCTCAAATTGCTCCGCAAGCGGCTCCTAACGCTTAAGCTTACACATTCTCTCGTGGATTTACCAGCATTTTCGGGGTAAGATAGCCTCAGCACTGCAAACACAACTCAGCAAGGAGCATTCATGTTCTCATTTCATTCGAAGTCCCCGTCCCGGCAGGAGGGAACCGTTTCCGGGTCCGTCCGCATCACGAATCAGATCCGGAACCTGCATCCCAGACGTCACCGGCTGACTGTCCGCGTCGTCATCGATCTCGCCATTGTCCTGATCGCCCTCGGCACCCTCAGCGCCGTCATCGGCTGCCGCGAATACCTGCGCGCCATGACCAATCAGTTCGTCGAGCACTCCCGCCAGACCGGGCTTACCGCCGTCTCCTGCATCAATGGCGATCATCTGCAGGATTATCTGCGGGCAGATGCCATGCAGGATGCTTCGCTGCAGGAAGAATACCAGAACACCCGTGACATGCTCCAGACCCTGTCCGATACCGAGAACTGCACCTTCCTCTACGCCCTGATTCCCAACGGGGATTACACCGAAATCACCTACGTCTTCGACGCCGTCAACTCTTCTCTTCAGGACCGCTTCTCTGTGTTTGAACCCGGCTACCGCCAGAATACCACCAGCCCCGACTACATCCGCGCTTACCGCCGCGCCTATGAAGAGGGGGAATCCGCCTCTGTCGTCCGCCGGCAGACGGATTCCGGCTCGGGCCAGCACATCACGGTCACGCTCCCCATCCGGAACAGCGCCGGGCAGACGGTCGGCGTTCTCTGCGTACAGAAAATCATGAGCGAGCTCATGGATCCCGCGCGAGCCATGTTCGGCAAAATTGCCTGGATCACCATCCTTATCGTTCTGATCTCCACCATCGGCGCCGCGGTCATGCTGCGCTGGTCCCTGGTCCTGCCGATTCACCGGATCTCCAGGGAGGCCGACCGCTTCGCCCGCGAGTCCACGGCAAAGCCCGGCTGCCTTGACTCCGTCCTGAAAATCCGAAATGAAATGGGAGGACTTGCGGAATCGGTTCTGAACATGGAAGAGCGCATCGAGACCTCCCGGGAGAATCTCGTCCGCGTCACCGCGGACAGGGAGCGCATCGCCTCGGAGCTTCATATCGCACGCAGCATTCAGACCGCCATGCTCCCCACCATTTTCCCTCCCTTCCCGGACCGCAGCGAGTTCGATCTCTTCGCCTGCATGAAGCCCGCCAAGGAGGTCGGCGGTGACTTCTACGACTTCTTCCTGATCGATGACGACCATCTCGCGCTCGTCATTGCCGACGTCTCCGGAAAGGGTGTCCCCGCGGCACTCTTCATGGTCATCGCGAAAACACTCATCAAGGACCGCACGCTCGCCGGCGGGACTCCCGCGGAAATTCTGGAATTCGTCAACGAACGGCTCTGCGAGAACAACTCCATGGAAATGTTCGTCACCGTGTGGCTCGGCATTCTCACCATCTCCACCGGAGAACTCATTGCCGCCAACGCCGGACACGAATATCCCATTCTCCGGAGTCCGGACGGCACCTTCTCGATTCTTAAGGATGCGCACAGCATGCCCATCGCCACACTGGAGGGGCTCTCCTACTCGGAGAAGCAGTACCGACTCAGGCTGGAAAAGGGGAGCGGTCTCTTCCTCTACACGGACGGCTGCCCGGAGGCTGTCAACGAACAGAATGAGCAGTTCGGCGCGTCCCGCCTTCTGCAGGTTCTGAATGACCACAGCGATGCATCCGTGGAAGATCTCCCCGCCATCGTCAATGACTCCGTCAAAAACTTCTGCCAGAAGGCACTTCAGTTCGATGACATCACACTGCTGTATCTGAAATACAAAGGAGCGGAGTGACACTCCGCTCCTTCCTGCCGACTGTAAGCGTTGGCCTGTCTGTTCATGTCGGCCCATTGCAAGGTCAATTTTCTGTTCCTCCTGTGCATGAATCAGGAAACGCTGTTCTGCCGGATCCATGCGCGGATCTCGTCCTCACCAAGTCCCGATCGCTTCATTGCATCCGGAAGAGAGAGAATGCCATCCCGCACCAGGGATCCATAGTTGTCCAAACGTTCCTCCTTGCGTCCTTCTCTGCGCCCTTCTTCGTGTCCTTCTCTGCGCCCTTCTTCGTGCCCTTCCTTGCGCCCTTCTCTGCGTCCCTCTTCATGTCCCTGGTCGAACCCCTCTTTGTGCCCTTCCTTCCATCCGGCCTCTCTGGCATCTTTCTTCGCCAGCATCTGCATATACTCGAATTCCATGAAATTCCTCCTCGTCTCCGCACTCTGCTTGGCTTCCAGCACCTGCTCGCTCACCTCCCTGCAGAACTCATCCGCAGGCGCAGCCCCGTTCACCAGGTCCAGAAAATTCTTCAGCTCAGGCAGAATGTCATCATCGGTTCCGTTCGTATTCAGGAATACCTTCGTTGTCCCGTCTCTCAGTTCCAGCTCCCGGTCCGTCTGTTCGTAGTTCCGGAAGCGGTAAATATGCCGCCCCTTCCCAAACAGATCCACCGGACTGATCATAACAATATACGATTCCGGCAGCTCCGCATAGTCCGCTCCCTTGTGCAGCTCCTGCTCGTCCATCATACACTGGTAGTAGCGGGTTCTCTTCGGTTCATTCTTCCGGCTTTCCATCTGCATTTCCACATCGAAAACGCGGTCGTCGATTTCCGAATAGACGTCAAATCGCACGCTCTTGCTGCCGTGCGGGCCATCGAACACCATCTGTGATCCGTGTCGTTTGACCCTCGTCAGCTTCAGCTCCGGAAAAATACGCTGCATCAGCTTGAGGAACGTATCCTCATTGCGCATCACGCGGGAGAAAATGTAATCGTTGCCGATTCCTGCCTCCTCCCACCGCTCGTTCAGGATCCTCTGCTGCTCGGCGGTTGCCGTAAGTGTTACTCTGCTGTTATTCATTGTGCCTCCTGTGGGAAAATCAATGCGCAGGAGACTTCTGAGATGCAGATTGACACACTGTGAAAGGTCGTCCGGAATCCGGCTGATCCGCTCTCGAAACTCCTGCCGTTTATAGGGAATAGAATGCATGAGCTTCGTCCGATGTGAATCAGATAGGATTACCGCATTCGGCAAAATCGCCTTCGCGGATTTTGCCTCAGCGAGGTACAGCCCTTGTCTGATCTTCCTGACAATGTTATCATATCAATTGAAAAGGGACACTGCCCGATAGACGGTTATGTTCCTCAGATATGTGTAAAAATAACCGCTAACTTTCTGAGGGTTGGGCGGTTATTTTTTGTGTTTCTCATCTCGGCTCCCCATCGAATAACCGAGACCAAAACAGCTTACGCATAAGCTTATCACTGCAATCAGATCGTTTATCGTCAGTGTCATCGCCAAGCCCTCCTTTCCACAGAAAGTATTATCCAATCATCAATACTCTGTGAATGCTTTCGCACCGGAGGGTTCACAGTCCCCCCGGATGGAGGAACATAACCGCCTACCGTTTTTCCGGCAGTGCCTTGATTCAATAGTAACGCACCGTACTGCATCTGTCTACGGAAATCGAACATATGTTCTTTATTGATTCTAAAATATATTGACCGCCGCCTGCGTCCTCTCTGCTCTGCCTTCTTGGCAAAGCCGGGATTCCGCAAGCGGCGGTTCTTGAAATCAAATACCGACCTTTTTCATTTCAGCGCATCAGCTGACTGCTTTTTCACTTCACTGCACCAACTGTCGGCCCTTTACTTCAGTGCATTGACTGCTGCCTGATTCAACGGAGTCAGCGGCAGCAGATCCGGAATATTCTGATACTGTGCCGCAATCGCATTGGCTGCCTCCAGGGTCACCGGAGTTCCTTCCCCGCCGGCAG
>DAIMKA010000075.1:0-8531 GCA_036721955.1 Lachnospiraceae bacterium
TCAGCACCGATGCTGCTGTTTGAAAGTGACATATCAATGTCACTTTCAAACTTATCATTTCCGCACATCTGGCGGCATGGAGCATCCGGAACAGTGGCCCGTCACGCTTCCGCAGCATCCAGCTGCTTGTGATGTGCCTTCTTCACCTGATACAGGACCTGATCCGCTGCCTCAATCAGCGTCTTCTGATTCATGCCGTCCGTCCATTCCGCCACACCGATGGAAATCGACATCTGATAGTGCTGCTCCGACCAGGTGTTGTAGTAATCCAGCTTCTTCTGAATTTCTTCACAGAGCATATCAATCTCCGCCGGATTCTCCGCCTCCGCCACAACGATGAACTCATCCCCGCCGTAACGTGCAAGGTACGGTCTCCGCTTCATGGGCTGCACCGCGCTCTTGAGCGCATTGGCCATCCGGATCAGCGCCTGATCTCCCTCCTGATGCCCGAAGGTGTCGTTGATTTTCTTGAAATAATCAATGTCCATCATGAGAAGGAACAAGCGATCCTCATGGCTTCGGATCTTGGAATTGATGTAAGACAGGAGATTCTGGCGGTTATGAATCTGCGTCAGCTTATCCGTCGAGATCCGTTCACTCGTCGAGCCGACGAAGATGAACAGGAGCCACATCGTAACAAACGCGCAGATCACCGGGAACTCCGCGCCGAGGAGGTCCGAGATAATCCAGGAGAGCACAATGCTCGCCGGGAAGGATCCCATCTGCCGCATCTGGCTCTTCTTCGTCGGGTCCGATTCATACTCCGCCTTCGCCAGCATCCGGATTCCGGTAATGCCCGTGTAGAATACCAGAAGGGCCATCTGGGCCTGGTACAGGTCCTCCGTCGCATACCGTCCATAGGAATCGATGCTGAAAATCACCTTGGTGTACCCGTCGGTGCACACCATCACCAGCATGAACATCATCGGCAGAAAGGTCACCTTCATCTGTTCCATGTCATTGAATTCCCGGTTTCCCATCTCGGTTTCCGAGTATCCGGTCCACGCGAACACGGCAATGTTCAGGAATACGTAAAAAAGGATTTTGAAAAAGTACTGAAGGCTGATATGATCACTCACCGCCGGAGAAAGTGCCCGGATCAGCCCCCACACGGCATTGAAGGAAAAGGCCAGAATGAAAGAGCCCAAAACGACCGTATACCAGCGCGAGGACATCGAATTGTCCGTTCCGCGGCGAAACCAGAAAAACAGCATGCCAAGAAGCGCAACACTGAATAGATTAAATTCGGCAAACAACATGGAATTAACGTTCATGTTCTACCCCTCAGTCCCGGTTCATTTCTGAGCGAATTCCGCCTCATGATCTCATCGCGCCCTCCGGAACACCTGCAATCTTATTCACGTGCACGATTCATAAATTATACCACAGTTCTGATTAAGTTTTTGACTGTTTTCCCCAATATTCCAATTTTATTTTGAATTTTTTCGCCATTTTTCATGCAAAAAAGAGAGCTGCAGAATGCTGCAGCTCTCTGAAGACTCTCCGAAAATTCTCCGCTCACGGTCTCAGGCGAACGGCTTGGAGAAAGGATTCTCATCCTCGTACAGAACGCCTTCCGGCTGATTGTAGCCGATCTCGGTCGGATCTACGCCGATGTACTTCAGGGCATCGTACAGGTTCTTGCCGTAGTGGCCGAACATAACCGCACCGTGGTGAGGATAGTTCTTGCCAACCAGCACATAACGATAGAAGCGGCCCATCTCCTTGATGCCGAATACGCCGATGCCGCCGAAGGAGCGGGTTGCAACCGGAAGAACCTCGCCCTCTGCTGCATAAGCACGAAGCTTGTTGTCAGCCGTGGACTGCAGTCTGTAGAAGGTGATCTTGCTGGGAGCGATATCGCCCTCGATGGTTCCGTCGCACCAATCCTGCGGGTGAGTTCTTGCCATGATTCTCTGGAATGCCAGATGAGGATTGGTAAGCTTCGTGGAGCAGGTATTGCCGCAGTGGAAGCCCATGAAGGTATCGGTGAACTTGTAGTCGAACTTACCCTTGATGGACTCCTCATACATGTCGTGAGGAACGGTGTTGTTGATATCCAGAAGGGTAACCTCATCCTGGGAAACGCAGAGTCCGATGTACTCGGAAAGTGTTCCGTAGATATCTACCTCGCAGGATACCGGAATGCCCTTGCGCATCATGCGGCTGTTGACATAGCAGGGTACGAACTTGAACATATCCTGGAATGCCGGCCAGCACTTGGTGGTCATGGCAACATACTTGCGATAGCCCTTGTGGGACTCTGCCCAGTCAAGGAGGGTCAGCTCATACTGTGCAAGCTTCTTGAGCATCTCAGGCTCCTTGCCTGCCTCGTAGTGCATCTCCTGTGCCATATCTGCAGCAACCTCAGCAATTCTCTCATCGCCTTCGTGCTTCTGATAGGACTCGAACAGATCCAGCTCGGACTCTTCCTCAATCTCAACGCCAAGGTTGTACAGCTGCTTGATCGGAGCGTTGCAGGCCAGGAAGTTGGACGGGCGGGGACCAAAGGAAATGATCTTCAGGTTGGAGAGACCGTAAGCCACGCGTGCAACCGGAAGGAAGTCGTGAATCATATCCGCGCACTCATCCGCATCGCCAACCGGATAATCCGGGATGTAGCACTTGGTGTTGCGAAGAGCCAGGTTGTAGGAAGCGTTCAGAACACCGCAGTATGCATCGCCGCGGCCGTCGATCAGATCGTTCTGGGACTCCTCTGCTGCTGCGCAGAGCATCTTCGGTCCGTCGAAATGCTTTGCAAGAAGGGTCTCGGAAATCTCCGGTCCGAAGTTTCCAAGGTATACGCACAGCGCGTTGCAGTCGTTCTTCTTGATATCCTCGAGTGCGTTTACCATGTCGATCTCGCTCTCAATGATCGTGATGGGACACTCGTAGATGTCTGCGGCATTGTACTTCTTCGCGTAAGCTGCAACCAGAGCTTTTCTGCGGTTCTCTGCAAGAGAAGCCGGGAAGCAGTCACGGGATACAGCAACAATACCAATCTTGATTACAGGAATATTGTTCATATCATCCTCCATAATGTGACATAAAAATATGTAACAAAGTGATAGATTTATTATAGATCGTCCGCTTCATTTCGTCATCCATAATAAATGCTTCGTTTTTAACAAATTTTGCGTTTGTGAGAGAATGCACATTTCCTCAGGATTTTCTCAGGAACTCGTCCTCGGTGAGCACCTCAATGCCATGGTCCAGACACAGCTGTGCGAATACGCCGTTTCCCTCCACGAGGCCGCCGTCAAACGCTCCGTTATGGATGCAGCCTTTGCCGCAGGACGGGCTCCTGGATTTGAGAACCGCCATGCGGCAGTGATGCCTCTGACAGACCGCCAGGCAGCGCTGCGCGCCCTCCCGGTACTGCTTCGTGACATCTTCTCCGGATTTCGAGAAAACCCGGTCACCCCTGATTTCACTCGGCTCTCTCGGAATCCGCAGGCCGCCCGCCGATTCCGGGCAGACCGGAATCATTTTGCCCTCCGCCACCAACTCCGCGATTTCCGGGATTCCCTTTTCCTTTCCGTCGTACCGGCAGTGCCGCCCCGCAAGGCACGCGCTCACCAGAATCTTCTCTTCCGGATCCGAACGTTTCACTCTCGTCCTCCCTTCTTCTCACCCGCAGCAATCCGGCTGTGTATGTCTTCCATGCCTTCCTTCTGCACTGCAGCTTATCCGGCATCACAGCAGGTCTCTCCGTCCGGTTTTCTCTCCTCAGGACAGCCGCCGGATCCTCCTTCCGATCTCTTCGTCCTGCGTCAGATCAAAGACCATCCGGTAGCAGTCAAGCGCCTGCTGCCACAGACTGCGTGCCTCTGCCTCCTCGCCGGCCTTCACGAGAAGGGCCATCGTCACATCGCTTGCGCGAAGCGGAATGCCGGCCTCCCGGAGCTTCTCCTGCATTTCGGCAAGGGAGTACGCGGGCATTTTCTTTCCCAGCGCCTTTTCCAGATAGCGGATTTCCTCCTCTGCCTGCTCCGACGGCGCGAACAGGGTGCTGTAGCGGTACACGCATTCCGAAAGCTCCGGCTGATACTGCTCCAGATACCAGCAGCCCAGCCACCGGTAATACGCGGCAAGTTCCTGCCGGGTGCAGACATACGGGTAGAGCCGGAGCGTTTCCTCGTGCATGTCGTCCAGCCGTCCCAGATGGTAGCAGCACCGGATTCTCGCAAGACGGATTTCGGCATCCGCCGGATTCAGCTCCTGCGCCTTGTCGTAATTCTGCAGAGCCGCGACGTATCCACCGCGCTTCATTTCTTCTGCGGCCTTCTCTTTGAGCTCTTCGATCCGGTCCTTCGGGATCACCGTGTAATCCGCGGGATTTTCATAATATTCAAACAGGAAAATTTCCGCGATGTGGTAGATACATACATCCATCCGCCGTCCCTCTTTCCTCTCTCCGCACCCGGCAGTTTTCTCCCGCCGCCCTCCTGTTCCGCCAATCCCGACGATTCACGATCGCAGGAAAAGCATGAAAATCTTCCTCAGCCGCCGCTTATTCCGGATACGTCATGTGTTCCTTCGTGATTCCGTACAGGGTGCGGTCAAGATACCGGGCCGCCAGCCACTTCGCCATTCCGAGGTTCTGATCCAGATAGTTGCCGCAGTCCTTTGCCGCAGCGCCCGGAACCTCTCCCTCGAAGTCGCGGATGAACTCGAACATCTTCGTGACAAGCGGCGCAACATCCTCTGAGGAAAGATCTCCTTCCAGCAGAACGTAGCAGCCGGTGCGGCAGCCCATGGGGCCGAAATAAACCACGCGGTCCTTCCATTCCGGATCATTCCGGAGGAAGGTCGCTCCCAGATGCTCAATGGTGTGAAGCTCCGCCGTATTCATCACCGGCCCGCGGTTCGGTGCGGTCATGCGAAGATCAAACGTGGTGATCGTCACCTCTTTGAAATGATCCTTGCGGGAGACATAAATTCCCGGCTCCAGCTTCAGATGATTGACGGTAAAACTTGCGATTTTTTCCATAAAATACTCCTTCCTGTTATCCAATATCGTGCTGTTTTCAGAACATTCCCGTCCCTGCGGACACTGTCCGCGTCAGCCCGTTTTCATTTCTCCGCATCCCCGGGACAAAGCGCCGCCGCTGTACCTGCCTGCAGGAAAGAAAAGACGGGGACAGTTCATTTTCCGACCGGCTGCGTGAACAGCTCCATCCGCACCTTTCCGTGATCAAACAGATTGTAATAGGCGATCTTCCGGTAATCATTCAGAAGCTCTTCGTCCCAGGCATCCTGAAGATCGTGCATGTTCCCTTCCGCGTCGCGGTACCCGAGAACATTGATGGCCGGATACGACTTCCGCACGTGGGAAACGAAGCGGTCATAGGCACTCTCTCCCACGCCCGCATTTTCCAGAAGGAAGCTTCGAAGGTACCCGGGTGAAATATACTCCGGCGCCTCCGGCTCCTCCGGAAGATCGAAGTTCGCCCACATAATGTAGGGAACGGTATACTTCTTCTCCCGCTCCTCCACCGAAGCCCCTTCCTCATACATTTCCGGCTCCAGCGCCTTCAGAACGTCCTCATTCAGGCTCGGCTGGTGATCGCCGAACATCAGAATGATGGTTTTCCGGTCTGATTTCGAGAAATAATCCGTGAGCTCCTCAAAGGCCCGGTCGCTCTGATAGGCCAGGGACAGATATTCTTCCAGCTGGGCGTAATGAAGCTCTGCCTTCTTCGGCTCCACCGTCACATCCACGGCAGGGACGTCCGTATTGTAGCTGCCGTGATTCTGCATCGTCACATTGAAGAGGAACACCGGTCCCTTGTCCGCCTGCTTCTCATAGATCTGCTCCAGGTCTTTGAAATCCGAGGAATCACTGATATAGGTCCGGATCCTCTCCGTATAGGTCAGTCCGTCCTCAACGGAGATAAAATCATCAAAGCCGAGAAGCGGATAAACCTTGTAGCGCTTGTACCCGGATTCCAGATACGGGTGAAACGCCGTTGCCGAATAGCCCTGATTCTTCAGAAGCCTTGCAAGAGACTCCTGGTCACTGTTGATGTACTGGGTATACGGCACCGCGTCTGCACTCAGGAATGAGACGGAATTGCCGGTCAGGAACTCGTACTCCGTATCCGCCGTGGTTCCTCCGAACACCGAAGAGAGCATCCAGCCCTTCTTCACGTTCGCACCCTCCAGTGAGTGGATATAGGGAAGGCCGTCCTGACTGGTCTCGAAATTATAGACCGTGGGAAGATCCGAGAACGCCTCGTTCATCACCACGATGATGTCCACGGGTTCCTGCGCTGTATCCCCGGCCTCCGCATCATCCGGTCCCGCGTACTGTTCCAGGATGCTCTCCGCCTCTTCCGCCGAATATCCCTCCGGCACCGGTTTTTCCAGATGGCGCTTTGCAAAAGAAAGGTAGCTCAGAGCGTAGCCGTGATGCTTCGTGCCGATGTTCGTATTCCAGAGATTGACGACCGGAAGACTGGTCAGCACCACGGTCAGAAGCACCGCCCCAGCCGCAACGTGCGCAATGCGTTTTCCGGTGCCCCTCTCCGGAAGCGTCTCCCGGTTCTCCGTAAGAAGTCCCAGGATCAGCAGAGCGAAGGTCACATAGACGAACAGAACGTCCGGCGTGATGTCCAGCCGGTACTGTCCCATGACGTTTTTGGCCGTTCCCGCCATGGACAGGTCGGAGAGCTCGAACGCCTGCGCGCGGAACTCGAAATAATAGTGATTGATCATCGCGAAGACCAGCCACCAGATCGTTCCGATCAGATACCCGTAATGTCCGCGCTTTCTCCCGAAAAACACGTACAGCACCGCATAGGGAACGGCATAGATCATCAGGTTCAGCGCCGCGGACCACAGATTCTCCATACGGAACCGGTCGCTGTAGAGAAGCTCCGTCATGCCGAAGCAGTACACGGAAAGAAGAAGGATCCGCAGGCCGGGAAGCTCACGTCTTCCGCCCTTCGCCGGATAATACAGGAAAAGAAGGAACAGCCCTTCCGAGAGGAGAACCGCCGTGTGGTAAAGGATCTCCACCTCGTCCCAGTCCGCCGCCATATACTGCCAGAGAAACAGAACGCCCGCAAACGCCTGCAGCGTTCCGGCCGCAGCCACAGCCGCCTTCGACGGGCGTACGGGAAGCCCCGCCCTCCTGCTCTCTTCTCTTTTCTTCAGAAGCTCCAGCGCGGTGCCTTCCACCAGAAGGCAGACCATCAGGAGAACCAGCCCGTTCTGCAGCTCGCCCAGTGCGATGTGCTCCCACGGATTGACCGTAAAGGAGAGCAGATCGAAGGACACCCCGCGGATCGAAACCGGCGTGACCGTAATGACGGATGTCTTGTCCGCACTCCCGGCATCCTCGAACTCCACGTAATTGTACCCGTTCTGCAGCGATACGGAGGCCTGCTGCCAGCAGTCATCCAGATAGACCCAGGACCGGCATCCCGTCCTGCTGCAGTCCTCTGCCTCAAAGCGGATACTGCGGATCGGAACCGTCCCGTCAAAAGAAAAGCGGATTCTCGTATCAGCCTCGTCTGCCCGGAGTCTCGTCCCGTTCCGTGACAGATTCATAAGGTTTTCGTCCTCTTCCCCATACAGGGTGGCAAGAGGCACCTCCCTCTGCGGGAATTCATGCAGAAGAAGAACGGTCCTCGCCGCGAAAATCAGCACAATGATCAGTGCCGTGACCGGAATCACCAGCTTTCCGGCCCGAAGATGCTTTCTATTGTCCTGTTCTGTTTCCATCATGATGTCAATACGGATTTCTTCTCCGTCCCCGTGCAGACCATCGGAAGGTCTTTGCTGCCTTCTGCCGGAACGCCGATAGAGGATTTTCTTCCGACTTTCTTCTATTTGGTATACGTCTTATAGAGCGCAACGTGATCATAGATGCATCTCCACTGGTTGTAAGTCAGTGCCGTGCACGCAATGTATCCCGTTCCGCTGTTTCCCTCCTGATAGCTCACGGCGCAGTTGCCAGACTCGTTGACAAAGCCCGTTTTGCCGCACAGAACCGTTCCGTTCGTATCGTGGTCCTCAATGCGCCGCAGGAACCAGTTGGAAATCTGGATGCCGTCCGGATTCGCCATCGTCGCTCCCGTCGTCCAGGTGTGGGTGGACAGGATCTTCTTGCACAGCTCGTTGTCGATGGCAGCCCTCATGATCACGCTCATATCGTAGACCGTGCTGTAATGGTTCTCATCGTACAGTCCGACACAGTTCGTAAAGTGCGTGGTATCCGCGATTCCGAGCTCCTCCGCCTTCTGATTCATCAGCTGCGCAAAGGCCTCCTGCGAGCCGGATGTGTATTCCGCGAGTGCCATGGCCGCATCCGCCCCGGAGGGAAGAATGGCGCCGTAGAGCAGATCCTCCACGGTTGCTTCATCACCCACACCGTAGCCGACGAAGCTCGAACCGGACCGGTAGGACTCGTCGCAGATTTCCTGGGTGATCGTCACCTTGTCCTTCAGATTCTCCTCCGGATTCTGCATCTGCTCCACGGCAACCAGAAGCGTCATCACCTTCGTCATGGAAGCCGGCACAAT
>DAIMKA010000076.1:0-5405 GCA_036721955.1 Lachnospiraceae bacterium
GTAATATCAGAGTCAAAATTGCCAGCAAATTAACATTATCAATTGAAATTTCAGTTTTTAAAATTGTCCATGCCAGTACATTATTGTTAATGCAATCACATGGGAAAATTGTTCAGGACCGCACAATGGCATAACATGAAGAAACCACAAATCCCTGTAGAACAAGAATTTGTGGCTCTCATCATAAGAATTTTCCCTCTTTTATTCTATTTTCATCTGTCACATCACATCTTTCGGCAGCCAGTGAAGCTTCTCCAGCATCCGCACCAGCGTCTCTCCCTTTGGCATGGAAAGGAGTGTCTCCCTCGTCAGCGTCTTCGAGCGCACCAGCGTGTAGCCGTATGTGACGACCGCAGCCAGAAGGGCTGCCGCTGCCGCCACAAGATTGCGGAAGTAGAATCCCTTCGGAATTCCCTCAAGCGGCCCCGCCAGCGCATAGACAAGATCATAAACGATCCTCGCCGCAATGCCCATCAGCACCGCACAGACGAGAGGCTGCACATAGTGAAGCCGGATGTCCTGACGGATCTTCAGATATTTCCGGAGATAATACTGGTTCACGACGAAAATCATGACCGAATACAGAATGCTGACGATCACCAGCGCCCGCACGTCCAGATCCGTGAAAAGAAGAAGAACGACAAGGACGATGGTCTGCACCACGAGGGCAATTCCCGCTGATACCAGCGGCAGATTCATCCGCCCGATGGACTGGAGCGCTGCATTCGTGATCGTTGAGATCGAGTAGAAAATAACCGTCACCGCAAGGAGCGCAAGGAGCGAGGAAGCCAGGTCCAGCGACTCCATCTGCGGGAACATCAGCATCGTGATCGGTCTGGCCAGAACGGCAAGTCCCACAGCGGATGGAATGGCAATCAGGGAAGTCGCGCGGATCGCATTGCCCACCTGACGTCTTGCTCCCTCCTCGTCGTGTCTTGCGTATGCCGCGGAGATTCCCGGAATGATCGCCGAGCTCACCGCCGTCGCAATGGAAATCGGAATGTTCGAGATGACAACCGCCTTGTTGGAGAAAATTCCGTACAGCGTCGTCGTCGCGGTCTGCCCCGCATCCTTCAGATGAATCAGAATCCGCATATAGATCGTCTGGTTCAGTGAGGTGGTCAGGTTCATGATGACGCCGCTCAGCATGAACGGCGTGATTACCAGAATGGTTTCCCTGAAGAAGGTCCGGTATTTTCCCTTCCTGCCCGAGGTGTCGGACAGGATCTTCGCCTTCGCGTCCTTCTGGCCTCTCTGGAAGCAGTACAGCATGAAAATCAAAGCGATCAGGACACCGGCTCCGGTTCCGAGTGCCGATCCCATGGCCCCCAGCTGCGCGCGTCTCGTCGGATCATTTCCCGTCACCGTGCGCATGAGGAGCCAGGCCGCGGCGATGCTGACCACCGCATTCGCGAGCTGTTCCAGAATCTGGGAAATGCTGGTCTGCACCATGCTGCCCCTTGCCTGGAAATAGCCCCGCATGGAGCCGAGGATTCCGAACAGGAACACCGTCGGCGCGAAGACCTGAAGAACGCAGACCGCGACCTCCGGAACCAGGAACCGCGCGCCGAAGAACAGGAGTGCGCTCCCGATCACACCGACCAGCAGTCCGTACATCAGAGCGCACCGGAAGACTCTTCTCGCGTTCCGGTACTCCCCGACGGCCAGCTTCTGCGCCATCAGCTTGGAAATTGCCGACGGCATGCTGTAGGAGGATACCATCAGAATGATCGTATAAATGTTATAGGCGGTTCCGTAATATCCGTTTCCCTCGTCGCCGATGATTGCCGTCAGCGGAGCGCGGTACAGGAGTCCGATCACGCGGACGATCATGCTGGCCATCGCAAGGATCCCCGCCTGAACCAGAACTCCCGAGCTCTTCTTCTCTTCTGCCATATTGTTCCTTATCGTAGTTTACGGCTGATGACCCTTATCCGATCAGCCAGTCGTACATTTGCTGATACTGCCCTGCGGAAACCGTCCGCCGCCATCGCGCGGTCCACCATGTGGTTCCAGTCCCGCTTCTTGTCATAAAAGATCTTCTCCGCATACCGGACGGCATGCATCATTTCGTGTGCGTTGTAATTCGTGAAGGTGAAGCCGGTTCCGGTCTGCTCATACTCGTTGTAGGGCTCCACGGTATCCTTGAGGCCGCCGGTCTCGCGGACAATCGGAAGCGTGCCGTAGCGAAGCGCCATCAGCTGGCTCAGGCCGCAGGGCTCGAACAGCGACGGCATCAGGAACGCATCGCTCGCCGCATAGATCTTGTGCGACAGATCCTCGGAATAGTAGATGTTCGCCGCGAGCTTCTGCGGATACTTCTCGTCGAAGTAGCGGAACATGTTCTCGTAGCGCTCCTCGCCGGTTCCCAGCACCACCACCTGCAGCGCATCCTGCGAGAGCATTTCCTCCATCACATACGCAATCAGATCGAAGCCCTTCTGGTCCGTCAGTCGGGAGACGATGCCGATCATGAAGCACTTGTCATCCTCCGCAAGGCCGAGCTCCTTCTGCAGGTCCGCCTTGTTCAGCTTCTTCACCCGGCGCCAGTTGCCCGCATCATACGGGTGCGGAATCCGGCTGTCCGTCTTCGGATTGAAGACATCGTAGTCAATGCCGTTCAGAATGCCGCGAAGGTCATGGGCTCTCGCATTCAGAATGCCGTCCAGTCCCTCGCCGTAATACTGGGTCTTGATCTCCTCCGCATAGGTCGGGCTCACCGTAGTGACCGCATCCGCATAGACAATGCCGCCCTTTAAGAGGTTCGCATCCTTATAGGCCTCCAGCTTATCCGGCGTAAAATAATAGCCCGACAGGCCGGTGATGTTCTCCACATCCTGTACGTTCCATCTTCCCTGAAAACGGAGATTGTGAATCGTCATAACGGTCTTGATGCCGCGGTAGAACTCGTTCTCCTGGAAGCGTTCCTTCAGATAAACCGGAATCAGTCCGGTCTGCCAGTCATGACAGTGAATCAGGTCCGGACGGAATCCGATGGTTGGAAGAGCCGAGAGCACCGCCTTGGAGAAAAATGCATAGCGTTTGATCTCGAACAGCGCATCATCGGTGTAAACCGTTCCGGTATTGAACAGGTCTTCGTTATCAATGAAATAATAGATGACGCCGTCCACCTGCGCCCGCAGGATGCCGACGTACATGCTCTTCCAGTCAAAATCCATGTAGAAGCTCGTGACATACTGCATCTTGTCCTTCATCTCCTGCCTCATGCAGGAATACTTCGGAAGGATCACACGAACATCATAAAATTCCTTGTCGATTTCCTTCGGCAGGGATCCCACCACATCGGCAAGCCCGCCGGTCTTGATAAAAGGTACTCCCTCGGAAGCGGCAAAAAGAATATTTCTCATAGAATAACTCCCCCTGTCCGTGAACGCTGCCCTGTTCCCCTTCTGCAGCCGTCACTTTTACTGTTTGCATCGCGGCTCTGCCGTCCCCTGTAGAGATCTCATGGGGCGAATCGGCGCCGGGCCGGACGAATCCATCTGTTTCATTATACCCCATGCCGGGCACCCCTCACAACCAAAAGAAACGGAGCGGTGATTTCTCACCGCTCCGTTTCGTGTCACTTGCCTGCAGGGCATCGCTGCCCTTTGTTTCTCTTCGTTCGTCAGAACCTGCAATTACTTGGCGTAATCCGTCACTCTCGATTCACGGATCACATTGACCTTGATCTGGCCCGGATATTCCAGTTCGTCTTCGATCTTCTTGGAAATATCGTGTGCCAGCAATACCATATCGGTATCATTGATCTTCTCAGGAACTACCATAACACGAACTTCTCTGCCTGCCTGGATGGCATAAGAATTGCTAACCCCTTTAAAGCTGTTGGTGATTTCTTCAAGCTGTTTCAGTCTGGTGGTATACGTCTCCAGCGTCTCGCGCCTTGCGCCCGGTCTCGCCGCGGAAATGGTATCTGCCGCCTGGACAATGCAGGCGATCAGGCTCGTGGGCTCCACGTCGCCGTGATGCGATTCCACGGTGTTGATGACAATCGGAGACTCCTTGTACTTGCGGCACAGTTCTGCGCCGAGCTGTACATGGGATCCCTCCATCTCGTGATCCACTGCCTTGCCGATATCATGCAGAAGTCCTGCGCGCTTCGCCATGCGGACATCCAGCCCGAGTTCACCGGCAAGAATGCCGGACAGCTGGGCGACCTCGATGCTGTGCTTCAGCACATTCTGGCCGTAGCTGGTACGATACCGGAGCTTTCCAAGGAGACGGATGAGCTCGTGATGGAGACCGTGTACGCCGACTTCCAGCGTAGCCGCTTCTCCCTCTTCCTTGATCATTACTTCGACTTCTTTCTGTGCCTTCTCTACCATCTCTTCGATTCTGGCCGGATGAATTCTTCCGTCGACGATCAGCTTCTCCAGAGCAATTCTGGCAACCTCTCTTCGAATCGGATCGAATCCGGAAATAACCACCGCTTCCGGTGTGTCGTCAATGATCAGATCCACGCCGGTCATCGTCTCGAGCGTACGGATATTGCGTCCCTCGCGTCCGATGATCCGTCCCTTCATCTCGTCATTCGGAAGCTGCACCACGGAAATCGTAGCCTCTGCGACGTGATCCGCCGCGCATCTCTGGATGGCACCGATCACATACTCGCGGGCTCTCTTATCCGCTTCTTCCTTCGCTTCCGACTCGATCAAGTTTTACATCTTCTTCAACAGTTTTTAAAAGGTATTCTTTTGCCTGTTCAGAGGTCAGACCTGAAATTCGTTCGAGTTCCTGTGTACGCTGTTCCCCAAGTTTTGCAACTTCTTCCTGCCGTTTCCGCAGCGATTCCTCACGGGATGCGAGCGACTGTTCCTTGCGTTCCAGTGCATCGCTCTTCCGGTCGAGAGACTCTTCCTTCTGCTGAACTCTGTGCTCGTTGCGCTGAACCTCGTTCCGTCTGTCCTTGATTTCCTTGTCAAGGTCGGCCTTGGCTTTCATGTTCTCTTCCTTGGCCTCCAGAAGAGCTTCGCGTTTCTTGCTCTCAGCAGTCGAAAGTGCTTCATCGATGATCGCTCTCGCCTTCTCCTGTGCACTGCCGATCTTCTGACTTTCCTGCGCCTGAATGCGCTTCTTCGTCATGACCGAAGTGACCGGAATGGCAATTGCGAGTGAGATTACAACCGCTGCAATCACTATAATAGTAGCGGAAATTGCAGTCAGCATAATACAGGAGCACCTCCTTATTCAGTTTGCATTGCGGCATTCCTTCTGGCGACGGATCCCCGCCGAAGACAGGCGGTTTCTCCAGGCATATCGCCGGAAAAGACATACTGCAACAGCTCAATAGTAAACGGTTTGGCTGTCGATGTCAAGAATGGAGCGCCGCGCGGATTATGTCAAGAATGGAGCGCCGCGCGGATGACCTCGGACGAATACCCCTT
>DAIMKA010000076.1:5418-8500 GCA_036721955.1 Lachnospiraceae bacterium
CCGCATCAGGAAGGCCTTTGTCTTCTGCGTTTCCTGCCAGTCTGCCGTCTCCGGGTCATAATGGCGTTTCCGGAGAAGTTCATGAATCTGTCCCACTTCCTCCTCGAAAATCCGGCTGCCGTTTTCTTCTTCCCAGTCTGCGAAGACTTCGTCGGCAAGGTCAGAGGGGATTCCCTTGTTCAGCAGGTCCATCCGAAGCCGCAGGCGGCTCCGGCTTCCCGCATGGGAGTGAAGATAATTCTCCGCGAACCGTCGGTCATCCACGTAATGCGCCTTTTTCATGGCCTCCACAGCCTCCCGGACAATCTCCTCCGGGAAGCCGCTTCCAGCAAGCTTCCCGGCAAGCGACTTCTCCGTGTAGTCCATGTCCTTTAAGAGGCTCCCGCACTTCATCAGCGCATCGCTTCTCAGCTTCCCGCAGAGCTTCTCCCATACCTCTTCCGGAATCTCCGCATCTTTCCTGAGATCAAATTGTAAAAGATCCCGATTGGACAAAACCAGAGTCTGATCGTAATCGATCGTGACTCTGGTTTTCGTCTTGCCCACGGGTGTCAAATCCGTGATCTGCATGTTCAGTTATTCTTCTTCCTCCGGAACTTCCCCGGTCTCTTCCGGCTTCCTTGCTCCCTCCGGATCCAGTCCGTAGTGCTCACGCACCTTCCGGTCAATCTCGTACAGGACCTCCGGATGCTCCTCCAGATACTTCTTCGCGTTCTCTCTGCCCTGCCCGATCTTATCGTTTCCGTAGTTGTACCAGGCACCGCTCTTCACCACGATGTCGCTGTTCGCGGCAAGATCCAGAACGTCTCCGGAATACGAAATGCCCCGGCCGAACATGATATCAAACTCCGCCTCCTTGAACGGCGGCGCGATCTTGTTCTTGACCACCTTGACTCTCGTGCGGTTTCCGATCACCTCTCCGCTCTGCTTGATCGCCTCAATGCGGCGGACATCCAGACGGATGGAGGAATAGAATTTCAGTGCACGTCCGCCGGTTGTGGTCTCCGGATTGCCGAACATCACGCCGACCTTCTCACGCAGCTGATTGATGAAAATCACCGTACAGTTGGACTTCGAGATCACCGCGGTCAGCTTGCGGAGCGCCTGGCTCATCAGTCTCGCCTGAAGTCCCACATGAGAGTCTCCCATATCGCCGTCGATCTCCGCCTTCGGAACCAGGGCTGCGACCGAGTCAACGACCACGATGTCAATCGCGCCCGACCGGACCATGGTCTCCGCGATCTCCAGTCCCTGCTCGCCGGAATCCGGCTGGGAAATATACAGGTTGTCCACATCCACGCCGATGTTGCGCGCATAGACGGGATCCAGCGCATGCTCCGCATCAATGAAGCCCGCGATTCCGCCGCGGCGCTGCACCTCGGCAATCATATGAAGCGTCAGAGTCGTCTTACCGGAGGATTCCGGTCCGTAAACCTCGATGACTCTTCCCTTCGGAATTCCGCCCAGTCCCAGCGCAATATCCAGCGCCAGCGACCCGGTCGGCGTTGTCTCAATATTCATGGTGGAGGAAGGATCGCCGAGCTTCATGACAGCTCCCTTCCCGTACTGCTTCTCGATCTGAGAAATTGCGGCATCCAGTGCCTTTAAGCGATCTTCGCGATCCATTGCCATAGCCAAGCTCCTTCATTTGCTTTGTGCTTCGCCTCTCTCCTTCCCCAAAGTAAGAAAAGGGAAAAGCTCTCTCACACACGTTCGCGCAATAGAACGTGTGTTCTGTTTCACAGTATAACATTGCTTTTTGCCTGATGCAACCGGTATTCTTTTGCGTTCACGATCTTCGGGAATGCGGCAGAAGCGCCGCCAGAATGCAGAGAAAACAGCACCATGGATGCGGTGCTGTTCCTACTATAACATAATTGCTGACCCTTCACACATCCTTTTGCGCTGCCTGCCTTTTTTCTTGATTTCTTCGATTTTCTGCAAAGACTTTACACGAATGCGCAGCTTTTCCGGCACAATCGCCTGTCCCCGGTCACCGTGACCTGGCTCGCCGTGCACTTTTGGGAAGTGAGAACGAAAATCTTTTGAATCGCCGACTTCCGGTCACCGCAGCCTGCCCCGCCGGAGGCGTTTCCGGATCAGATCACGAAGGTCATCAGTCCCATTTTGGAAATCTGGATTTCCGAGATCATGATACCCATGAGCTTCTTCTGCTCCGGACTGATGGAGGCCAGTTCCTCCGAGCTGAGGACGCGTTCCTCGAACTCCGTATCGCTTCGCCCTCCGAAGTGCTTTTTCACCTTCGGCACGTAAATCCGGATCTTCGCGCGGAGCTGCTTATAAACCCGGCAGCTCTCATCCTGCGGCTTCATATAATACAGATGGCTCTCCAGCGTGGTGTCCGCGTCCACCTCCTGCAGCAGAATCTGCTTGATGATGCACCGGAATTTATAGCTCAGATCAATGTCATCCACCAGCTCCCGATAGGAATACTTCGTTCCGATCTGAATGGCGGTCATGTTCTCCAGAATGTATCTGTAATCGGTATCCTTCAATGCTCCTGTGCTCCTGAAAATATATGATGCTCTGAACAGCTGCTTCCAAATCCGGGACAGGCACCCGGCATGCCAGTTCTGATGACAGTCTTCTCAGCTCTGCGACTTGTAATCCAGCGCTTCTATCTTGTTCCCGGTGATCCGGATGGCGTCCATGATCTCTTCCTCCGTCACGTCGCCCTCTCCGGCAAGCTCCTCCACCGTCACCTTCCGTCCCAGAAGCTTCGCGAGCTCATCCGCTTTTTCCAGAACCTTGTTGGCGGCCTCCGCCGCCGTCTGATCCGCGGACACCTCATCCAGATTCTCCGCGACAAGGTCCTCCATGGCATTCATGATCCGCTCTGCAAGGGCTCCCTCCACTTCCTCCGGTCCCTCCAGAGGGGCAAGGAGCTTCGTTCCGCGCACCAGCGCCTCATTCCCTGCGCCGATGAGGTCCTCCATGTAGACGCCTTGTCCCGCATAGAGTCTTGCGAGGTCCACCACCTTCGGCAGCATCCACTCCGAGAGCTGTCGCTGCGCATCCTTCTCCCCGGCCATTGCCTGGATCTCCACGGCCTCCAGCTCCC
>DAIMKA010000077.1:0-512 GCA_036721955.1 Lachnospiraceae bacterium
CGACGGCGGCTCATGTCGTCGGCGGTGCGGACGCGGTGCAGCTGACACTTTCTGACGGAACGAAGCTGGATGCGAAGGTACTTTCTTCGGATCCGGAACAGGATCTTGCTTTTCTTCAGTGCTCCTGGAAGGAAGAACTCGAGGTGTATTATTCCCGGGATATTCTGGACCGTCTTGCGCCGCAGGATCCGGTGTATGCCTTAAAGGGAGAGGATCATGACGCGCTGGTTTCCGGATCCGTTACAGACCCTTCGGCTTCCGTGGACGGGATCGGAGAGGCGCTCATTCTCGCGGACATCGGAGGCGAGAGCGGGATGTCCGGCGGCGGTCTGTACGGGAAATCGGGAAATTATCTCGGCATGATCGTACAGGGAACCGGGGACGGCACGGCGGCGTGCATCCCGGCGGATACCGTGATGGCAGAAATGAAGAAAGTATTGGAATAAAGATCACATCGGAGAAACTGCCTTCGCAGTTTCTCCTCGTGTTGCCGCGGACAAGCCGCGGCAGGA
>DAIMKA010000077.1:522-5913 GCA_036721955.1 Lachnospiraceae bacterium
ATCGGAGAAACTGCCTGCGTGGTTTCTCCTCGTATGCCGCGGACAAGCCGTGGCAGGAAAGGAAAAAGGCAATGACAAAGGTAGATATCGTCTCCGGATTCCTTGGAGCCGGAAAGACAACATTGATTAAGAAGCTGATTAAGGACGCACTGGCGGGAACGAAGGTCGTTCTGATTGAGAATGAGTTCGGCGAAATCGGCATTGACGGCGGATTCCTGAAGGAAGCAGGCATCCAGATCCGGGAGATGAATTCCGGCTGTATCTGCTGCTCTCTGGTGGGAGATTTCAACGCTTCCCTGAAGCAGGTCATGGAGACCTATCAGCCGGACCGGATTCTCATTGAGCCCTCGGGCGTCGGCAAACTGGACGATGTCATGCGTGCCATTGAGAAGACGGCACAGGAAATTCCGGACATGAAGGTCGGCAGTGCCGTGACGGTGGTGGATGCCACCAAGGCAAGGGTTTACTTTAAGAATTTCGGCGAATTCTTCATCAATCAGATTGAGAATGCGGGAACCATCCTGCTGACGAGGACCGACAAGGCATCCCAGGAGAAAATTGATGAGGCAGTTGCCCTGATCCGCGAGCACAATCAGAAGGCGACCATCATCACCACTCCGCTGACAGAGCTGGATGGCAGGAAGGTTCTGGAGACGATTGAAGGCGGCGAGGATCTGCAGAGTGAGATTCTTGCGGAAGTGATGGCGGAGGAAGAGGAACATCACCACCATCACCACCACGACGAGCATGCCGAGAAGTACACCGATGAGGACGGCAATACGGTTTACCGCGCGCATCATCACCATGATCACGATGACGAGGACGAACATGAGCACCATGATCATGAGGAGGATGAGCATCACTGTCACCACGATCATGAGGACGAGCATCACTGCTGCCACCACGATCACGAGGAAGAGGAACATCACTGCGGTCATGAGCACGATGGAGAGCATGAGCACCATCACGATCATGATGCGGATGAAGTCTTCGAGAGCTGGGGCATGGAAACACCTCAGAAATATTCCGCGGAGGAAGTGGAGAAGCTCCTGACGGCGCTGGAAGACGAGGACACCTACGGCTTTGTTCTTCGCTCCAAGGGGATGCTTCCTTCTCCGGATGGAACCTGGGTTCATTTTGATTATGTTCCGGGAGAACCGCAGGTCCGCACAGGCGCTGCGGACGTGACCGGCAAGATCTGCGTCATCGGATCTCATCTGAATCAGGACAATCTGGAGAAGCTGTTCAAGCGCAAGGCCTGACAGATCTATGAATTAAGCGTGTGATTTTTTCTTGTTTTTCGGAACTGAATCCGAAGAGCGGGAGCAAACGGTACCGAATGTTGTGAGGCTGTATCTGCATATTCTGCAGACTGCAGCCTCTGTTTTTCAAAACACGCAAGGCGTGTGAAGAGGGATGAAATGGAAAAAATTCCGGTATATGTGATCAACGGTTTTCTGGATTCCGGAAAATCATCATTTTTCAGCTACACCATCGGGCAGCCCTATTTCCAGTCCAAGGACCGGACCCTTCTGATCCTGTGTGAGGAGGGAGAGGTCGAATTCGGTGAGAAGCTCCTCCGGCAGACAAGAACCGATGTGGCGCGGATTGAAAGCGAAGAGGAGTTCACACCGGCGAATCTGATGGCGCTGAATGCCCAGTATCAGCCGGGACGTGTCCTCATCGAGTGGAACGGCATGTGGGATTTCCGCAAATTCCGGCTTCCGCACGCGTGGATGCTGGAGCAGCAGATTTCCTGCATTGATGCCTCTACCTTCGGGATGTATTTCTCGAATCTTGCGATGCGCTCCCTCCTGTTTGAGGAGCTCCGGAACTCCGAACTGATCATGTTCAATCGCTGCGATAACATCGACGAGGAGACGCTGATCAAGTACAAGAGAAACGTCAAGGCCGTCTGCACGGAGGCCGATCTGATCTTCGAGGACAAGGACGGCGAGATTGATCTGACGACGGAGGAGGATCTTCCGTTTGACATCAATCAGGATGTCATTGAGCTGGAAGGTCTGAACTACGGCATCTGGTATCTGGATGCTATGGAGCACATGGACCGCTATGAAGGCAAAACCATCCGTTTTCAGGCCATGGTGGCGAAGCCGGATGATTTTCCGAAGGGATATTTTGTTCCGGGACGCATGGCAATGACCTGCTGCGCGCAGGACATGCAGTTCCTCGGCTACGCCTGCCGCTATGCGAAGACGGATGAGCTGAAGGAGAAATCCTGGGTCGAGATCACGGCGAAGATCTGCCGTGAGAATTTCGAGCAGTACGAGGGAGAGGGAATTGTGCTGGAGGCCGTCAAGGTCGAGCCGTGCGCGGAGCCGAAGGATCCGGTGATCAACTTCGCGGGGTAGGACACTCGAAGAGGCCTGATGGCCTCTTTTCCTGTTTGGAGCAAACGCACAGGCGTGCGTTCGCTCCTACAAGGGAGAAACCGCCTGCGCGGATTTCTCCCTTGCGACACTCGAAACTGGCTGATGCCAGTTTCTCCTGTTTGGAGCAGGCACGTTCCGTGCCCTGCTCCTGCATTGGAGAATTCGCCTTCGCGAAATTCTCCTCGCGACACTCGAAGCTGGCCTGATGCCGGAAAATAACATAAAAAAGAACCGCTTCGCTGATCAAACGAAGCGGTTCTTCTTTGTCTTAACATAGTCCGTTCTGTCCCTCACACCAGCCGCGGTGCAAATGTGGAAACAGGACGTCAGGATGGAAGATTAGTCCATCTTGTTGACAGCGCTTGCCAGACGGGAAACCTTGCGGGAAGCGGTGTTCTTGTGGAACACACCCTTGTGCTCAGCCTTGTCGATGGCAGAAGTTGCAGCGGTCAGTGCCTCTGCTGCTGCAGCCTTGTCGCCGGCCTCTACAGCGGTGCGAACCTTCTTGACAGCGGTCTTCACGCCGGTCTTGACAGCCTTGTTGGCCTCAGCCTTCTTGGCGCTGGTGAGAATTCTCTTCTTGGCAGATTTGATGTTTGCCATTTGTACATTACCTCCATATAACGAAACACGTGTTGTAATTTGGGTCGTGACATGCGCAGGAATCCGGACACGGACAGTTCCACGCACATACAGTTGATATAATAGCGGTCCGCCTGCCGGGTGTCAATGAAAAGTTACTGGGAGCGGCTGCTTCTGCCCACTCCTGCTCACTGTGCGCTGACGTCTTTTCTGCGGAACAGATAATAATCGAACGGCTGTGGCTGGAGATCCTGATGGAACTGATCGATGAGCTCGTAGTGCTCGAAAATCGCCTCCGGGTAAGAATCACGGGCAACGATGTAGTCCGTCCTTCCCTCCTGAATGTAGGAGAGCTGTTCGCGGTCCACCTCGCCGCCGGGGAGGGTCTGCGTCTGGAACCAGTAGCAGGAGGGATAGATCCCCGTCGTGGTATAAAGGCCGCTGTCGAGGCAGCCGATGTTGAGAAGCGTCGTGTGGTCCGGATCCACGATTCCCGCGGCGCGGTCCTGATTGATGTCCTCCGTGAACCGGGTCAGGAAAATATCGTCCTTCGGTGTTCCGAGATAGTCCATGTTCCAGCTGCAGCGGAAAATCACGGCATAGCTGATGCCGAGAGAAATCAGCATGGCTGCCGCAGGAAGGAACTTTCCGGAAGAAAAGCTGTGAACGCTCTTATCATCGCGTTTGGAGGAGGTGTCTTCGGTGCGGGAGGAATCCCGATCTTCCATGGCACTTTCCGGGTGGTTCCGGGAAGCGCCCGCGGCGCGCAATGAGTCCTCTGCGGAGACGGTGCCTACTGCCCGGGAAGCCTTCGTGAAATGCGCGCAGATCCTGTCAAGGAGAATGCCGGCTCCCGCCATTCCGGTCACGGCGAACACGGTGAGCGGGAACGCGTAGTAAGGAAGATGGGCTCCGCCGATGTAGATGAAGAGGAACGTGAGGCCGAACATCATGACGGGAGCGATGCGCTCTGCGAAGGATGCGCCGCGGCGGAGCAGCATCCAGACAAGTCCCGCCAGAAGGAAAACGAAGTACTGGAAGTTGTCCCGGATCAGCCAGTACAGAATTTTGGCGAGGTCATGGATCTTCTGTCCCGCGGTGGCGCCGTGGGAATTGGCCCCGAAATCCGAATACAGGAAAACGTTGGTATAGATGTATACGCGGTACCAGTCCTCAAGCCCGCCGGTTACGGCAAAGTACAGCACCCACGGGACGAAAGGAAGAAGCGTTCCGAGAAGAAACCAGCCGGCGAGCCGTAAAAATTCGCGGAAGCTCCTGCAGGTCAGAATGACTAAGAGCGCAAAGCCGAGGAAAAAGCCCATCAGCGTGAATTTGACGCAGAAGACAAAGCCGCAGCAGAGACCGGCGAGGAAGACATCGCGCGGGGAAAACGATGCGCTGCGGCCCCTGCGGAGCGTCTTAAAGAGCAGATACAGAGGAAACAGGAGGAACGGAAGGCACAGCTCCTCCGCGCAGCCGCCCCAGTAGAAGCTCTTCGAGGCACACATGCAGGCAAAGAGGATCGGGGAAAGAAAACGGGCGCTTCCCGGACTGCACCAGAGCTCCAGAATTTTCCTGATGAGGAGAAGATCGGCTGCCCCGAAGAGAACCTCCATGAGAAAGACACCGCGGAAGGTCGTCGGGGAGATCAGAGAGCACAGACCGTACAGGAAATACAGATACGGACCCTTCTGGTCGAAAATGTCATGGTAAATGAGGATGCCGTGGAACATGGATTTGCCCATGGTAAAATAGCTGTTGGAGTCGTCCCAGTTGTTGTAAGGATATAAAAAAGAAGAGCGGGTCAGGAACAGCATCAGGAAAAAGGAGATGCCGCAGGCAAGAAGAAAAGAAAAAAGAGTCTTTTTCCTGTCCGGAGCAGCCTTCCCGGAAGAAAGAGAGTCCGACGAGCTCTGGGATGACGGATTGCTTGAAACGGTTTCTGATATTTTGCTTGCCACGATTTGCGTCCTTTGTTATAATCTGCCTTGTATGTGAATGCAGACATTGTTTATGCTACTGTGTTCATGAATTAAAAGTATAGAATTAAGGTCAGGAAGTCAAGATGAGTATTATTCGCTGGATTTTAACCATTGTTCTTATTATTGTCAGCATCGTTCTGACGGTGATTGTTCTGATGCAGGAAGGCAAGACGCAGGGCCTCGGCACCATTGCCGGTGCTGCAGATACCTACTGGGGGAAGAACAAGGGCCGTTCGGTGGAAGGGCATCTTGTCAAGGCTACGGTTGCCCTCTGCGTGATTTTCTTCGTGCTGGCAGTTCTTCTGAACATGAATCTGTTCTGATTGAATATGTCCGACAGATGGTGGAAAGTGTGGTGCTCCTGATTGCTCAGGGGCACTTTTTTGTGTTCAGGTTTTGAAAATCCGATGCCTGCCGGGAAAAGGCTGTTTTCC
>DAIMKA010000077.1:5923-8469 GCA_036721955.1 Lachnospiraceae bacterium
ATGCAATTCGGGATATTCCTGCATTTTTAAATGGGAGAAATCAGTTCATTATGAAGAAAGAGAAGAAAGAAATTTTGATGCAGGGAACCTTCCTTGCCAATGCCAAGGGGTTCGGCTTTGTCGCCGCAGAAGACCTGGAGAAGGATCTGTTCGTGCCGGAAGGAATGACCGGGACTGCACTGGACGGCGATCTGGTGGAGGTGCGGCTTCTTCCCACATTTGACGGAAACTGCGTTCCGGAGGGAAAAGACGGCAGACGCCAGGAGGCGGAGGTCACCCGTGTTGTGACGAGAAATACGACGTCGCTGGTGGGAACCTTTTACGGGAAGAACGGGAGCGGGAGCGTGATTCCGGACAACCGGAAAATCCCGGCGGATGTCCGGATTCCCGACGGCTGCACGAAAGGAGCGGTCAACGGCCACAAGGTCGTCGTCCGCATCACGGACTATGGCGAGGGCAAGGCTGCCGCAAGAAGAAGCTCGTCCGCAGGCTCTCACGGACACGGCGGGAGGAGCGTTCTTCTGACGGGAGAGATCACGGAGATCCTGGGGCACATGGACGATCCCGGGGTGGACATCCTCTCCATCATTCGTGCCTACAATCTTCCGCAGGAATTCCCGGACGAAGTGATGAGCCAGGTCCGGAAGATTCCGCAGGAGATCGCTCTGACGGATGAGATCCGGGATTTCCGGGAGGACTGGCGGGAGGTTCTGACCGTCACGATTGACGGACCGGACACGAAGGACATTGACGATGCCATTTCCATCCGCAGACTGAAACCGGCCGGGCAGGAGCCGGAGGGCGAAGCGGCGAAGAAGACCGTGCAGGAGCAGACGGGTGATGCAAAAGAGCGGGTTGCCCGAGGGGAAAATGGTGTCACAGAGGGAATGGCCGCGGGCAAAGCCGGGAAGAGTGCCGGAAGAGAAGGCCGAAGGGGAGGCCCTGCGGTGTGGGAGCTCGGAGTCCATATCGCGGATGTCGCGCAGTATGTGCGGGAGGACACCGCTCTTGACAAAGAGGCGGTAAAGCGCGCAACATCGAATTATCTGGTGGACCGCGTGATTCCGATGCTGCCGCATGAGCTCTCGAACGGCATCTGTTCGCTGAATCCGGGCGAGGACCGTTTTGCTCTGAGCTGCATCATGCAGATGGACAAGGCGGGGAACGTGGTGGATGCGAGGATCGCGGAGACCATCATCCGTTCGGACGCAAAGCTTTCCTACCCCGGTGTCATGAAGCTTTTTGAGGAAAAAGACGAATCGGAAATCCTGCACCAGCTGGAGCTTCAGGGAATCCGCCGGGGAGCAAAGACAAGGTCCCACGCCCTTGCGGCAATGCTCCGGAGGGGCCTCCGCCTTTCCGGCATTTTGTCGAAGAAGCGGAACGCGGACGGCGCGATTGATTTTGAATTCCCGGAGTGCAAGATCCTTCTGGACGAGCAGGGGCGCGTGAAGGCAATTGAGCCCTATGAGAGAAACGCTGCGACCATGATGATTGAGAATTTCATGGTCGCAGCCAACGAAACGGTGGCGGAACACTTCTACTGGCTCGGCATTCCGTTCGTGTACCGCACACACGGCGTTCCCACGGAAGAGAAGATGGAGCAGCTGCGCGAGTTCGTGCGCTGCTACGGTTACCGGCTCCGCTGGGACCACGGGGATGTGCATCCGAAGGAGCTGCAGGCGCTTCTTTCCGAGCTGAAGGGCAAGCCGGAGGAGGCGACCATCAGCGTGATGACGCTCCGCAGCATGCAGCGCGCGATGTACACGACCACCTGCGGGGGACATTTCGGCCTGGCACTGCGGTATTACTGCCATTTCACGTCGCCGATCCGGCGCTATCCGGACCTGCAGATTCACCGGATCATCAAGGAATACCTGCACGGGAAGCTGGATGAGAAGAGACGGGCGCACTATGATTCGATCCTTCCGGAGGTCTGCAGGCAGTCCTCGGATATGGAGCGCCGCGCGGACGAAGCCGAGCGCGAGACGGACAAGCAGAAGATGTGCGAGTACATGAAGGGGCACCTCGGAGAGGATTTCGAGGGAACCGTCAGCGGCGTGACCGGCTGGGGCATCTATGTGCAGCTCCCGAACACGATTGAGGGGCTTGTGCCGGTGCGGTCTCTTCGCGATGACTACTACGAGTACGATGAGAAGACGGCCCGGCTTGTCGGGGAACGGAGCGGTAAGGTTTACAGCCTCGGACAGCCGGTGCGCGTGAGCGTCGCTTCCGTGGACACGACGGCCCGGACGATTGACTTTGAGCTGTATCAGGAGGGCGGCGCCGGAAAAGAGCAGAAGGCTTCCGGGAAAAAGAAACCCTCCGGCCCGAAGAAGCTTACGGCAAACGGTGAGATTCCGGCGCCGAAGAAGGAGAAGAACAAAAGGCGCAGACACCGCGGATCCGGTCACGGGAAGAAAAAGAAAGACTAAGGGCAGGAAGCTTGAAAGTGATCGCCGATGCGATCGCCTTCAAACACGAATTGGCGCCGCTAAGCGGCCCCAATTTCGGATCCCATCGGAGAAAGCCCATTCGGGCATTTC
>DAIMKA010000078.1:0-8328 GCA_036721955.1 Lachnospiraceae bacterium
GTATTTATGTGGACGGAACACTTGGAGGCGCGGGCCACAGTCAGGCAATTGCGACCCGGCTTACAGCAGGCGGACGATTGATCGGAATTGATCAGGACAAAGACGCGATTGCGGCTGCGTCGAAGCGCCTCGAAGTGTTTCACGACCGGGTCACGATTGTGCATGACAACTACGAGCACATTCCGGAGATTCTGAAGAGCCTTGGAATTGACAAGGTGAACGGCATCCTTCTGGACATCGGCGTGTCGTCCTATCAGCTGGACAATCCGGAGCGCGGCTTCTCCTATAACTATGACGAACCGCTGGATATGCGGATGGATCAGGAGAGCCCGCTGAAGGCTTCCGACATTCTGAACGGATGGAGCCAGGAGGAGCTCCTGCGCATCATCCGGGATTACGGCGAGGAGCGGTTCGCTTCGAACATTGCCCGCAACATCGTAAAGGAGCGGGAGGAGAAGCCCTTTGAGACGACAGGAGATCTGGTGCGGGTGATCCGGGCCAGCGTTCCGATGAAGATGCAGGAGAAGTTCGGGAATCCCTGCAAGAGAACCTTTCAGGCTGTCCGGATCGCGTGCAACCGTGAGCTGGATGTATTACAGGATTCGATTGACCGGCTGATTGATCTTCTGGTTCCGGGAGGAAGGCTCTGCATCATCACCTTCCATTCTCTGGAGGACCGGATCGTCAAGAACGCATTCAAGAGAAATGAGAACCCCTGCACCTGCCCGCCGGAATTTCCGGTCTGCGTGTGCGGGAAGAAATCCAAGGGAAAAGTCATTACAAGAAAGCCGATTGTTCCTTCGGAAGAAGAACTGGAGAGGAACAAGAGGGCGGCAAGCTCCAAGCTCAGGGTGTTCGAGCGGGGAGAGGATTCCGAGTGATATTGCATGCATTTTTCTGCAGGAAGGTGCCGGAGGCCCTGCTTTACCGGTCACGGACTCCTGCATGAATCAGAAAAAGAGGAACACCAGACGTCCGCAGGGAACAGGCGGACGGGAACAGAGGTACCTATGTCGAACAGAGATTACGATCGCGGATATGCGGCAAGACCTTCGGGCCGGGGAGCGGGAAGAAGAGCATCCTATTCCGGAAGAAGAAATGACAGCGCCCGGGCTGCGGCAGAGCGCTATGAATACTGGTACGGAACCGAGGCTCCGGATCTGGAGTACTGGGAAGAGGAAGAAGAACCCGTCCGCGCGCCGAAGAAGAGCAGCCGGCAGAAGCCTCAGAACAGAAAGGCGGAAAACCGCCGCACTTTCATGAACCCTGCCATGATTGCATTCCTGGTTGGTGTCATGTGTCTGATGTCCTTTTTTCTGATAGAATATATCAGTCTTCAATCCGAAGTGACGGGCACCGTCGGCGAGATCGCCCGGCTGGAGACGCAGCTGGCGAGCCTTAAGAGCGACAACGACGAGACCCTGAACGAGATCAATTCCGGAATCAATCTGGATGACATCAAGTATCGCGCCATTGCGCAGCTGGGGATGACCTACGCACAGGAGGACCAGATCGTGACCTACGACGGCGGATCAGGAGATTACGTCCGTCAGGTGTCGGAACTGAAGAAATAGGCAAGTCCGAAGGAAACATTGATACATGGCAGGAAACAGACGCCCGGGGGGCGGATACAACGCAAATAACGGGAGCAGCCGCAGGCATAAGAGAGCTCCCAGACGATTCAACCATAAAATGCAGGCAAAGCTGGTAGTACTTTTCATCGGAGTACTGCTGGCTTTTGCTGTGCTGATCCTGCGCCTGTTCGTGATCAACCGGGACAACGGGAACGAGTATAAGAAGCAGGTCCTCTCCCAGCAGTCGTATGATTCGAAGGAGATCCCGTACAAGAGAGGCAACATCACCGACCGGAACGGCACGATTCTGGCGACCAGCGAGCTGATTTACAACGTGATCGTGGATGCTTACCAGATGAACAACGGTCCGCAGAATGATCAGGGAGTCAGCTCTTATCTGGAGCCGACGCTGGATGCGTGTGAGCGGCTCGGTCTGGACCGCAGCACGATTGAGCAGTATGTCCATGACAATCCGGATTCCCGCTATTACATTGCGAGAAAGGGCCTGACCTACGAAGAGAAGACCGCCTACGAGAAAGAAATTTCGGACGCGGCAGCCCGGGTCACCAACATTAAAAAAGAAATCCAGAAGGAAAAAGCGGGAGCTGCGGACGAATCGAAGCTCGCGGATCTGCAGACCCAGCTGAAGGATGCGCAGAAGGCAAACGAGGAGTACCAGAACATTCAGGGAATCTGGTTCGAATCCTCCTATACCAGAAACTATCCGAACGGAACGCTCCTGGCGCACGCCCTCGGATTCGCCGGGACGAGCAATGAAGGAGCCTTCGGCCTGGAGGAGTACTACAACGACACGCTGAACGGAACGCCGGGACGCGAGTACGGGTATCTCAACGATTCCTCGAATCTGGAGCGGACCGTCATTGACGCGGAGGACGGAAACAATCTGGTCCTCACCGTGGACACGAACATCCAGAGCATCGTGGAGAAGTATCTCCAGGAGTTCATGGAAGAGTACAAGGACGGAGATTTTCACCAGGGATACGGCGCGCGGAATGTGGGCTGCATCATTCAGAACGTGAAAAACGGCGAGATCCTCGCCATGGCAAGCTACCCGACCTACGATCCGAACGATCCCTACAATACGGACCTGCTGGAGGGAATGCCGGTGCTGGACGATACGGACTCGCCGACGTATGAATATCTGACGAAGGAAGACGTGGATACGATTGCGCAGGACAACGAACAGACGTCCCGCTATCTGTATTCGCTCTGGAACAATTTCTGCATCTCTACCTATTATGAACCGGGATCTACGGCAAAGCCGTTTACGATGGCGGCAGCGCTGGAATCCGGGAGCCTGACGGGAGATGAGACGTATTACTGCGGCGGGTCGCTGACGGTGGACGGCTGGGAAATCAAATGCCACAACACGGACGGCGACGGCATGCTCACGCTGAATCAGGCCATCGAGCGCTCCTGCAACGTCGTGCTGATGGACATGGCGCTGGCGACCGGCGAGGAGACCTTCTGCAAATTTCAGAGGATCTTCAATTTCGGTCTGAAGACCAACATTGACCTTGCCAAGGAGGTCCGGACCGACGGACTGATCTATTCGGCGGACAAGATGGTGGATGTCGACCTTGCGACGAACTCGTTCGGACAGAACTTCGACGTGACCATGATCCAGATGATCACCGGTTTCTCCTCGCTGATCAACGGCGGATATTACTACGAACCGCATATGGTCAGCAAGATCACCAGCGCGAGCGGTGCAACGGTGGAGAACATCGAGCCCAGGCTCTTGAAGAAAACGATTTCGGAGGACACGAGTGCCAAAATCCGTGAGGCCTGCCTGCAGGTTGTCGCGGGAGAGAACGGAACCGGTAAAACCGCAAGACCCGCGGGATATATGATCGGAGGAAAAACGGGAACCGCGGAGACCATCTCCGGAGACCCGGCCAATCCGCGTGACAAGACCAACTACGTGGTTTCCTTCATGGGCTATGCGCCGGCGGACGATCCGCAGATCGCCATCTACGTCGTGGTCGACCGCATCAATCACTATCCGCAGGACGATGCGAAATACGCGACGAGAATTGTGAGGAAGGTCCTGACCGAGGTTCTGCCGTATCTGGGCATTTACATGACGGAGGAGCTCTCGGACGACGAGAAGAAGGAACTCGAGGAGCTGAATCTTTCGAATACGCTGGCATACGGCGCGACGAATTTTGACCAGATCCCGACCCCGATCATCTGTGACATTGACACGGACGGCGACGGGACAGCGGACGCGATCGACGCGAACGGAGACGGAACGCCGGATACGCCGGTGGATACCAACGGAGACGGTGTGACCGATGCCGTGGATACCAACGGAGACGGAAGAGCGGATCTGTATGATACCGACAATGACGGTGTCGTGGATTCCGACAGCCCGAAGGAGGGCCAGGTGGATCTGACGCAGGATTCGGGAACCGGCGAACAGGTATGGAAGTCCTACGAGGTGGACCCCAAGACGGGCTATTACATCAATCCCGCGAACGGGAATCTGATTGATCCGGATACGGGATATGAGTACAGCGCTTCGTCTCTTCCGGACAACATCGGAACCGGAAAGGCTTCGGCCAACACGGGAGCCGCGGATTCCGAGGGAAATGTCGGAGGCGCTTCCGCGTCCGGCCAGACGGGAACATCGTCGGAGGCGACGGGAACACAGAGCAGCGCGGCCACCGGTCAGAACGGAGCGGCAGGAGCGCAGAATGACGCGGCCACCGGCCAGAACGGAGCGGCAGGAGCACAGAATGACGCGGCCACCGGTCAGAACGGGACGACAGGAAACGCAGCAGCTGCCGGAGCTGACAATAACGGAACCGCCGGAAACGAAGCGGATGCAGGCGACGCTGCGGAAAGGTAGGAACACATGGATCTCAGTACTTTTATGAACATTACAATACCGATGCTGATCGCGTTTGCGGTGGCTGCCGTTTCCGGAAAGTTTCTGATTCCGGCACTGATTAAAATGAAGGCACAGCAGACCGAGCGCGATGACGGTCCCAAGAGCCATCTGACGAAGACGGGAACGCCGAACATGGGCGGTCTGATGATTCTCGCGGGACTGACGGTTTCCTGCCTGATTTTCGCGGGAAAGGATCCGGAGGTTCTTCCGGTTCTGTTCCTGACGCTGGGCTTCGGACTGGTCGGCTTCATTGATGATTTCCTGAAGGTAAAGAAGAGAAGCAGCGACGGACTTTCCGTGAAGCAGAAGATGGCGCTGCAGATTGTCATTTCCATTGTGTTCGGACTGATTCTGGTTTTCTTCAATGAGATCGAGCTCTCCATGAAGGTTCCGTTCGCGGAGGGCGTGGTGCTGAATCTCGGCATTCTCAGTTTCCCGGCGCTGGTCTTCATCGCCATCGCAACGGTCAACGGGACCAACTTCACGGATGGAGTGGACGGCCTGTCCACGTGCGTGACGATTGCGGTTGCCCTGTTCTTTACCATTGCGGCGGTTTATACGGGAAGCGGCGTATCGGCGGCAGGCGGAGCCATGATCGGCGCTCTTCTGGGATTCCTCTTATACAACGCGCATCCGGCGAAGATTTTCATGGGTGACACCGGATCCCTTGCCTTGGGCGGTTTTGTTGTCGGCATTTCCTATACGCTGCAGCTGCCGCTGTTCATTCCGATTGTCGGCTTCATCTACCTTCTGGAAGTCGTCTCGGTCATCCTGCAGGTTGCGTATTTCAAGAAAACACACGGGAAACGCCTGTTCCGCATGGCGCCGATTCATCACCACTTCGAGCTCGGCGGCTACAGCGAGGTACAGGTCGTTGCCCTGTTTACCGTCATCACGGTCCTTCTCGGCGCCGTGGCGCTGCTCGGGCTGTGGTGAGAGTAAGAAAGGAAACGATTCGGAAAATGTCGCAGGGCAGAAACGGAAAAACTGCACATGGAATACCGCGCAGCGGTTCTGCCGGAAACGGGGCAGGAAACCGGAGGAATCCGAACCCGCAGCACGCGGGAAGAAGACCTTCCGGAGGAAACGGAAGAGAGCTCTACGCGGTCCGGACGAGGCGGAAGGAGCCGACGCAGGATTACACGCTGATTTTCATCGTTCTGTTCTTCCTGGTATTCGGCCTCGTGATGCTGTATTCCACGAGCTCCTATGAGGCGGGACTGGACTACGATGACTCGGCGTATTACCTGAAACGCCAGCTGTTCTCCACCGTGATCGGAATTGCCGGAATGATCATTGTTTCCCGGATTCCGCTCCGGTTCTGGAAGAGCATCTATCTGTTCCTGTATGTGTTCTCACTCGGGATGCTGTTCCTGATCATTCCCTTCGGAACGGAGGTCAACGGCGCCAAGCGCTGGATCTACATCGGCCCGGTTTCGGTTCAGCCCGCGGAGATTTCGAAGTTCGCGGTGATTATCCTGACGGCGGTCTGGCTGAGCCGCATCCCGCAGAAAAGCCTCCAGACCCGGAAGGCGATTCTGACGGTCCTGGCACCTTCGCTTCTGGAGGCAGGGATCATTTACGGGATTACCAGAAACCTGAGCTCGGCCATCATCGTAATGGTGATCGCGGTCGGAATGCTGTTCGTGACGGCGGAGGATTACCGGAGGTATTTCCTCTGGGCGGCGGTGATCGTCGCGGCAGCGGTCGGCGTTGTGCTCTGGGTCATGAAATCCGGCGGGTCCGGCGCGACCTTCCGCCTGCACCGGATTCAGGTCTGGCTGGATCCGTCGGCTTATGCGGACGGGACGGGCTATCAGGTGCTCCAGGGTCTGTACGGCATCGGATCAGGCGGCATTTTCGGCAAGGGCCTCGGACAGAGCATGCAGAAGCTCGGCTACATCCCCGAGGCGCAGAATGACATGATTTTCTCCATCATCTGTGAGGAGCTGGGGCTGTTCGGCGCACTTTCCATCATCACGCTGTTCATCATCCTGTGCTGGCGCATGATGGTTGTCGCAACCCACGCAAATGATCTGTTCGGCTCCCTGATTACCGTGGGCGTCATGATCCACATCGCGGTGCAGGTCATCCTGAACATCGCTGTCGTGACGAACTCAATCCCGAACACCGGCGTGACGCTTCCGTTTTTCTCTTACGGAGGTTCGGCCATCATGATTCTTCTGGCGGAGATCGGACTCGTGCTCAATGTGGCGAGGAACAGCAGGCAGGGAGATGCGGCATGAGAATGACGCGGGAGGATTACGATGATGCAAGCCTGTACATTCAGGATCAGATCCGGAGGAGACGCAACCGGTTCCGGCTGATTTTCGCTCTGATTCTCGGTGCGGTGCTCGCGGCAGCCGTTTTTTTCATTGCCTACTTCAAGGTGCGCTATGTCACCGTGGAGGGGAGCACGCATTACACGGATGAAGAGGTGGAGAAGTTCGCAATGAGCGGATTTCTCGGAGACAATTCCATGGTTCTGTCCTGGCGCTACAAGAACCAGCCGATCAAGAACGTGCCGTTTGTGGAGTCCATGGACGTGGATGTGGTTTCGCATGACACCATTCATATCACGGTGTACGAGAAATCGCTGGCCGGATATGTGACCTATCTGGGAAGGTACATGTACTTCGACCGGAACGGAATGGTGGTGGAGTCTTCCTCGGAGAAAATCGATGACGTGCCGGAGGTGACCGGCCTTTCGTTCGATCACATCGTGCTGAACGAGAGCCTTCCGGTGGAGGACGGAACGATTTTTGCAAGGATCCTGGAGACCACGCAGCTCTTTGGCAAGTACGGGCTGAGTGCGGACCGGATCTATGTCGGAAGCGGCAGCAAGATCAGCGCCTATTTCGGCGGCGTGTGCGTGAATCTCGGGGAGGACCAGTACATGGATGAGAAGATTTCCAACCTCGCGAAGATCCTGCCGTCGCTGGAGGGAAAAACGGGAACGCTCGAGATGGCGGATTTCACGCCGGACACGGGACAGGTTACATTTACGGAAAAATCGTGAAAAAAGAGTGAACCGTCCGTTTATTTATTGATTATTCCGGGATACGATTGTATATTAAACTTTGTATACGAATGCGTATTTCTGAGTAAGTTCCGATGCTTTTTATCGGAACCCTGCCCGGAACGGCAGTCAGATGCCGCTCTGTGCAGGAATAGATTGCAGCTGAAGTGATAAAGACAGTACAGAAAATAATTCATAAGGAGGCACTACCGTGCTGGAGATCAAGACAGACGAAAACGAAACCGCTTGCAGAATTATCGTCGTAGGTGTTGGCGGAGCCGGAAACAACGCAGTAAACCGAATGGTGGAAGAGGAAATCAGCGGAGTGGAATTCATCGGCGTGAATACCGATGTGCAGGCTCTGCAGCGCTGCAAGGCCCCGAAGCTTCTCCAGATCGGAGCGAAGCTGACAAGAGGACTGGGCGCAGGCGCAAATCCCGAGGTCGGCAAGAAGGCCGCAGAGGAGAGCGCGGAGGAGATCACCGCATCGCTCAAGGGAGCGGACATGGTGTTCGTTACCTGCGGCATGGGCGGCGGTACCGGAACCGGTGCGGCTCCCGTGGTTGCGAAGCTCGCCAAGGAGCAGGGAATCCTGACAGTCGGCGTTGTCACGAAGCCGTTCAGCTTCGAGGCAAGAGCCAGAATGCAGAAGGCAATGTCCGGCATTGAGAACATCACTCCCAACGTGGATACGCTGATCGTGATCCCGAATGACCGCCTTCTGGAGATCATGGACCGCAGAACGACCCTTCCGGATGCACTGCGCAAGGCCGATGAGGTCCTGCAGCAGGCCGTTCAGGGAATCACGGATCTGATCA
>DAIMKA010000079.1:0-3619 GCA_036721955.1 Lachnospiraceae bacterium
GGTCGCCCCGGTAATCAGGATTCGTTTCCCTGCAAGGGCCCCGGCAAGCCCCCCGTCCGCCGCCACAAGATCCAGATCCTCCTGCAGCACCGGATCCCCGGGAGCTTCCATCCTGTCCATGCCGCCGTTTGCCGCCTTCGTACTCTCTGTCATCTTATTCTCTTTCCTTATTTAATGACGCCATCGCGCCAGCCGGCTTCACAGTGAACGGACTGCCGGCAAATTTATTTGTCCTCCGGCACTTTTCGGGTGTGCCGGACAGATATCTATTATATAATAGTTGAAACAATCTTAACACATTCGCTTCCCGGTGTTTTGCGTTGATTCCGGCCGCGCCCGTCACGGACCGCTCCGGATCATTTTGTACCCGGCACCGCTTTCCCGAGGTTATTATGCAGTTCCAGTCCGCTGATTTTCTGTTGTTTTTCGCCATCGTCGTCCTGTTTTTCCGCCTGATTCCCGGGAAACTCCGGAAGGGCTGGCTGCTTGTCTGCAGTCTCTTCTTTTATCTCAGCTTCGATCTGCGTTTTCTCCCGGTTCTTGCTCCGATGATCCTGATCGGCTATGCGGGAGGAAGGCTCCTGGAGCGGGCCAAAAGCCCGGCGGCCCGGAAGCGGATTTTTTCCTTTGCCGTGGTTCTTCTCGTTCTGTTTCTCCTCGTATTCAAGTACACGGATTTCATCCTCGACAACTGTGATGCGGTTCTTGCGCTGTTCCATCATAAGCCCCTCGTCCGGAGGCTTTCTCTTCTCATGCCGGTCGGCATCTCGTTTTATCTGTTTCAGTCGGTCGGATATCTTGCCGATGTGTATCACGGGAAGGTTCCCGCCGAGCATCATTTCGGAAACTATGCGCTGTTCATCAGCTTTTTCCCGCAGATCACGGCAGGCCCCATTGCCCGCGCAGACAGGCTCCTTCCTCAGATCCGGCGCCTTCCTGAAATGCCGCGGCCTTCGCTTTCCCGCGTCTTTTCCGGATTTTCCCTGATGCTGTGGGGATTTTTCATGAAAATGGTCATCGCGGACCGCGCCGGAATCTTTGTCGACACCGTCTGGCAGAACCTTTTCGCCTGCGGGACCGTGGAAACCGTCACTGCGGCCCTTGTCTTCTCCCTGCAGATCTATGGCGATTTCGCCGGTTACTCCTCGATTGCGATCGGTGCCGCGAGAATTCTCGGTCTGGACCTGGACGCCAACTTCCGCTCCCCGTACTTTGCGGGCAGCATCGCGCAGTTCTGGCGCCGCTGGCACATTTCCCTGAGCACATGGCTTCGCGACTACATCTACATTCCGCTCGGCGGGAGCCGGTGCCCGCGCCTTTGCAAATACCGGAACATCATGGTGACGTTTCTTGTCAGCGGCATCTGGCACGGTCCCTCCTGGACCTATGTCCTCTGGGGCGCCCTCCACGGCCTGTATCAGGTGCTCGGCGATCTGCTGAGGCCCTTCCGCGCAAAGCTCTGCCAGCTTCTTCGTGTCCGCGGGGGAACCTTCAGCTTCCGTCTGGGAAGAGTCCTCTGGACGTTTCTTCTGACCACCTTTGCCTGGATTTTCTTCCGCGCGGGCTCCTTGTCCGGTGCCGGATATTTCCTGAACCGGATGTTCACCCGCTGGAATCCCTGGGTTCTTTTCAATGAAAATCTCTACGCCTTCGGCCTGAACCGTCAGGAGTTCGGCATCCTGACGCTCGCATCGCTCCTTCTCCTTGCGTTCGATCTTGTTTCCGCAAAGAAAAAGAAGGATTTCGGCGAGCTTCTTGTCACGCAGAGCCTGTGGTTTCGCTGGGCGCTCTGCCTTACTCTGATCCTGCTCGTCCTGACGGTCGGCGAATACGGCATTGATTTCAGCTCCAGTCAGTTTATTTACGCGGGATTCTGAGCGCCGCTGTTTTCGCGAACGTCGCTGCATATTCCGCCGTATTTTCGCTGTATTTTGACCGGACTTTTCACCGGCCTGTTTTCATGAAGGATCCGCGGATGGATTTTCGGGGATGAATTTTCATGAATGAATTTTCACAGCCGTGTTCCCATCGGCGCGTTTTCTATAAAAGAACTTCGTTTTTTTGTGGGGGATAGTTTGAGAATGGATAAAAAAAAGATTTGCCGCGTGCTCTGTTTTTCCCTTCTGACGATCGTCCTTCTGACCTTCGTCTACCGTGCTCTTTCCTGGAAGGACACCACCGGGAATTACATTTCTTCCTATGACGAGCTCTACAACACGCCGAAGGACACCATCGACGTCGCCTGTCTCGGGAGCAGTCACTGCTACGCGGGAATCTACCCGGCGGTTTTCTGGGAGGACCGTGGTGTCACCGCCTTCGACATGGCCGTCTCCGGACAGGACAGAGATTCCTGCTATCACGGCCTCGTCGAGCTTCTGAAAACGCAGCATCCGCAGGTTGTTTTCGCAGACCTGTACGCGCTCACCTTTGAGGAGCACGCCTTCATCGGCAATGTCTACCGGAACCTTCTCTCCATGAAGACATCCGCCAACTCCGTCCGGCTCGTTGAAGAATACGCCGACAAAGAGGACCGGGAGGATTTCATTCTCCGCTGGCCCATCGTCCACACGCGCTACCGTGAGCTCCAGCCCTATGATTTTCGGAATTATCCCCTGAATGATTTCGGAAGAGGCGCTTTCTATGTCTGGGAACACGCAGACACCTCCTGGAACCTTCCCTGCACCGATGAGACGCTCTCCTCCCCCGTTTCGGACAGCAACCGCAGATGGGTGGACCGGATGACCGCACTCTCGGAGAAAAAGAATTTTACGCTTGTCTTCACCATTCTCCCCTACGACATTTCAGAGGAAGACCGCGCGATTTACAACGAAGTGACACGTTATATCCGCGAAAAGGGCTATGACGTGATTGACTTCTCGCTCCTGGAGAATGAGATCGGATACGACCGCACGCAGGATTTCCGCGACTCCGGACACCTCACGGGCTTCGGGGCCGTCAAGACCACCCGGTACCTGGAAAGCTATCTGGACACACTCCCTGCGGAAAAATATCTGGAGGTGGACCGCCGGACGGATCCCTCGTGCGGATTATGGAACCGGGATCTGCAGTGGATGAACCAGACCAAATTCCGCTACGCGCTGGACTATGCGGAATCCGCGCAGGAATTCTGCCAGCTCCTCTCCGAGACGACCGGCATCACGGCCGTTCTCTCTCTCGAGGACACCGGAAATGAACATGCACTGCCGGAGAACGCCTCTTCCTTCGAGGAGCTTCTCCCTGCTCTGAAGCCGCTCGGCTTCAACACCGAAATTGCCTCACCGGGTGGAAAATGGCTCTACCATGCGGGCACGCTCCAGAAGCTTCACGACAATGACGCGGAGGAAGAAGCCGTCTCCCTGGATCTTGGCCCCGTCGATTCTCTCCGCGTCCAGTACAACGGCGATTTCGCCGCGGGCAACATCATGATCGGGCTCACCGATTACTCTCACAGGGACCGCCGTCTCCAGATTGTTCTGTACGACAATATCGTAGATGAAATCATCGGAAGCTACAGCTTCTGAGGGGAATAAAGGAAATGCGCGGGATTCCGAAATGAGAATGCACAGTCATACCGTCTGGTACATTCCCATTTCCCTGGCTTTCTTCTCCTGATCTTCCT
>DAIMKA010000079.1:3629-8274 GCA_036721955.1 Lachnospiraceae bacterium
CAGCTTCTGAGGGGAATAAAGGAAATGCGCGAATTTTCTTCTTAAGAATGCACGAATTTGGAACGAAAATGCGCGGTTTCAGAAAAGAGGGAGGAATCTGACGGAAATCAGATTCCTCCCTCTTGATCATTTCCCTTTGATGCTACGCTGCCGCTCCGGAACTGTCTCCGGCAGGCTCTGCAGCGATTTTGCAATGAAACCAGGGAGAGCTCAAAGAATCAGCCGCAGGCTCTCCAACATGCCGTCTGGTTCGGCATCAGAATCAGAAAATGTAGTACAGACTCATCAATGCGGTCATGATCCAGACCGGAAGCGACGGCAGAAGGCTCTTGTTCTTCTCAAAAACGGCACGAAGAATGGAAATGAACATATAGACGAACATACCGATGACAATACCGCCGACATAGTCGTACATGAAGATCGAAACAAGCCACATGCTGGCAACCGGAAGGAACTCCACCGGCGTGAAATCGAGGCCCTTTGCCGTCTCCAGAAGAGAAATGCCGACGATGACAAGCGCGGCACCGGTCGCAGCGCCGGGAATCATCAGAAACAGCGGGCTGATGAAGCAGCACAGCAGGAAGAAGAAACCGGTCGTAATGGCGGTAAGTCCCGTGCGTCCGCCGGACTCAATGCCGGAAGCGGACTCGGCGAAGGTGCTGATCGTGGAGATTCCAAAGAAGGAGCCGACGATGGTCGCACTGGAATCTACCAGGAAGACCTTGCCGAAGGCAGGGAAATTGCCATCCTCATCCAGAAGCTGCGCCTTGCCGGCAAGGGCAAAGCCGGAACCAAGGGTTCCGAAGAAATCGTTGATCAGAAGCATCATGATAAGCGGAATGTAAGCGGGGCGGAGTGCTCCGATGAGATCCACCTGAAATGCCGTATCCTTTATAGCCGAGAAACCGCCGATGGTGAAAATGTGATCCGGAAGCTGTGTGACACCCATCGGAATTCCGATGATGGTCGTGATCACAATGCCGATCAGGAGTGCGCCGCGGATCTTGTATTCGTGACCGTTTATGTTGAATTTCACATAGGTCAGGAAAAAGCAGATGGCAATGCCGATGACACCGAGGATGGTGCTGTTCTGTGAAAAATCACCATAGGTCAGTCCGGCATCGCTGGCGGAAATCAGTCCGCAGGAATTGAGCCCCACGCGGGCAATCAGAAATCCGACAGAAGCGGCAAGGCCGAGCTTGATGTTCTTGGGAAGGCTTTTGGCAAACAATTCCCGGAGGCCCAGCACTGAAATCAGGATAAAAATAATACCGGAAATCAGGACGATTCCGAAGCACTCGGCGTAGGTGGCTGTTCCGTCCGTGACCCACTGGGCGATCAGACCGGGAATGACCAGAACCGGTGCAAGGCAGATCGGCGTGTTGGAATAAAGACCCATGGCGATGCAGGCAAGCGCGGAAGTCAGGGCGGTACAGATCAGCACACCGGTCAGATTGATGCCTTCAATGCCGGACATGGACCAGGTCATATATGCCAGAATATATGCCATGGTCGCAAAGGTGGTTGCACCGGCGATGATCTCGGTGGCGACGCTGGAGCCGCGGTCAGTGATTTTGAAGTAGCGATTCAATTTGTCTTTCATTGTCCTCCTCATAGCCGGGTGGGCCCGGCAGCCGTGTGAAAATGAGCGTGACGCACCCAAGTCTGCTGTCCCGGAGCTGTACCGTTTCCGGAAAATAAGCAGTCCGAAGGTGCAAAGATTGGGTATGTTTCCATAAAAAAGCTGTCAGAGCGGCAGGCGGTACAGGCGGATGGCATTGGCTCTGGCGATGTCAATGACTTCCTGCGGAGTACAGTCTGAGCGGATGGCAGCAATTTTATCCGCAACATCAGCAATCATGGACGGAAGTGCTTTCTGACCTTCCTGTCCGTGTGTGGGAAGAAATGGAGCGTCCGTTTCCAGAAGAAGGCGGTCCAGAGGCATCTCACGGACAAGATCCACGAGCTTTTCGCTGTCCGGATAGGTGACCTGCGGGCCGACTCCCATGTACAGACCCATTTCCAGAAACTCCCGTGCATAGGGCAGCTCCGAAAAAATGCGATGGATGGCACCGCGGATCTGCGGATAATCTCTCAGAACATGAAGGACATCCTCATCGGCGTCCCAGTCATGAATGACAACGGGAAGCTGAAGCTCTCTTGCAAGGTCCAGCTGTTCCCGGAAAACACGCTCCTGCGGCTCCATCGGAGGATGTCCCGGGAATCCCCGGTCCATGCCGATTTCGCCGATGGCAACCACCCCGAGACAGGCAAGCTCACGGATCTGCTCCAGATAATCTTCCGGAAGGCCGAGAACCTCGTCCGGGTAAACTCCGACAGAAGCCACGATGCAGCCATATCGGGAAGCCATCTCCACAGACCTTCGGCTGGAAGGAAGCTCCGATCCGGACTGAATAATCATTTCAACGCCCTTTTCCCGTTCCGAAGAGAGAACCTCATCAAGATGATCGCGAAAACAGGGATCGTCCATGTGCGCATGGGTATCAATGATGCCATGATAACGGGCAGGATTTGTATTGCAGAAAGCGGAATTCATGAAGTACCTTTCCCGCCGCAGCTCGTCTGCGGCGCATAAAGAGAAAGACGCTGGTACGTTTTCTTCATGGGGCTGTGCGTGTTACCGTAAACGGTCACGGACAAGATTTACCCAGTACTGCAGGCCATAGGTGAGTGCGTCTTCATCCAGAAGATAGCGGCTGTTGTGGTGGGGCGCGGTGATCCCCTTCTCCTCCGACCTCGCGCCGAGCTCCACGAAGAAGCCGGGACAGTGTGTCTGCAGTGCGGAGTAGTCTTCTCCCGGCATCAGCGGATCAATGTCGAGAACGGAATCCGGTCCGAACCACTGCGCAATTTCCCGGCGGCAGTGTCCGGTCAGTTCCTTGTCATTGACAACCGATGCATAGCCGAGGGAAAAACGGAAATCGCAGGAGGCACCGGCACTGTCGCACAGCCCTTTTACAATCTGCTCCATGATGACCGGCATCTGTTCACGTGTTTTCTCACTGAAGGTACGCGTAGATCCGGTCAGAGAGACTTCTCCCGGAATGATATTGTAGGCGGACCCCGCCTGAATCTGGCAGATGGAAACGACTGCCGGCTCTACGGCACGGATTCTCCGGGAAACAATGGTCTGGAACTGTGTGATGACCTGGCCTGCAATGACAATGGGATCCACGGTGGTTTCCGGAAAAGCGGAATGGCCGCCCTTTCCAACGATCCGGATATCAAAACGGTCTGTGGCACTCGTCAGGGCACCGGCCCGGACACCGAAGCTTCCGGTCGGAAAGCTGGAACTAAGGTGCAGCCCATAAAGTTCATCAATGCCGTTCATGATGCCGCGCCTTGCCAGTTCGGCGGCACCTCCCGGCGGGAGCTCCTCTGCGTGCTGGAATAGAAAATGCACTTCTCCGCAAAGCTCGTCCCGATGTGCGGCAAGAATCTTTGCTGCAGCCAGCATCATCGCCGTATGTCCGTCATGGCCGCAGGCATGCATCACGCCGTCACAGACGGAGCGGTACGGAAGATCATTCTCTTCCTGAATGGGAAGTGCATCGATATCGGCGCGGAGCAGGATGGCGCGCGAATGATTCTGCCTGCCGGAATGCAGCAGCCCCGCATCCGCTGCATTGCCTGAATCGACGGCCTGTGTCACCGGCTTGTCCGGCGCGGTGCCCTTCAGAACCGCAATGCACCCGGTTGCAGCGGGACGACGGATTTCCAGCCCGGGGATCTTACTCAGGATATTCAGGATATATTCGGTGGTTGCTTCTTCCCGGAAAGAAAGTTCAGGATGCTGATGAAGATGTCTCCGCCAGCAGATCATTTCGGGAATTTCCGAAGTGACTTCCGGAGAAAAAGAGAAAGATGAGGTGTTCGTTTCCATGAAAATCAGGCCTCCCCAAAAGATGAATATACAGAAGCGATATCAGCAGTACCCTCCCGGGCATATCTGTCCCGGTCGGCGCTGAACTGTTCCTAATTATAAAGGTGAGAAAATAAAACGGCAACGAAAAAGTGGCACAGCATCAACAAGTCGTGCCACTGGGTGGGGCGTGTTAGGGCTTCTGCCCCGACCGGCAAAAAATTCGGCACGGTCAGGGCTCCTATAGTATAATCGAAGCGGTTTCTCATGACTGTAGCTTCCGTATTTATAAGTCCCGCGGAATCCTACATGGGAATTTCTGATGCTATATACCGAAACGGTCCATTTATATCAGGAATTGCCGTGTGCTGAAGAATGATAAAACCAAAAGAAAAGACAAATGGAAGGAAATGAAACAGAGCATGATCAGGAATAGAAATAAGAAGATTCGTTGGATGGCAGCAGGTTTTGCCGCGCTCGCGGCAGTGTCGATGACAGGATGCTCCCCGGACAAGACGGATGACGCGGCGGGAAGTCAGGCGAGCACGGAGAGCTCCGGCGGATGGGAGGCTGCGACTACGGAGGCTCCCGCGTCAGAGACGGCAACGGATGCAGATACGGAGGAAAATGCCCTTCCGGATAATCTGGAGGAAGGCGAAGAGGTCCTGCAGAGAGACGATGCAGGAGATGTTTCCTTCCACGGAACACTTCCGGATATTACGCCGGACTGGAAGGACGGCGAGCTGTTCCTTCTGGTGATTC
>DAIMKA010000080.1:0-8216 GCA_036721955.1 Lachnospiraceae bacterium
GTCTCCTTCAAACTGCAGCATCGGTGCGGCCGCATCCGTGGATTTTGCCTCGGCGAGGTATCAACGTGAAAGACACGGACAGGATGGAAACCGGCAGAAGCCGGTGTGAGAAAGAGGAATCAGGAATGTTTGAAAAGATGGATACCGTCCTTCTTCATTATGAGGAAATTGCAAGGGAGCTCTCTTCGCCGGAGGTGGTGCAGGATATGGACCGCTACCGGCAGCTGATGCGGGAGCAGACGGATCTGACGCCGGTGGTGGAGACCTACCGGGACTATCAGAAGGCCAATCAGGATGTCGCGGATGCGCTGGAGATCATTGATTCGGAGAGTGATCCGGAGATGAAGGAGATGGCGCGGGAGGAGCTTTCCGAGGCAAAGGAGCGGGTGGAGAAGCTGACGGAAGAGATGAAGGTTCTGCTTCTGCCGAAGGATCCGAACGACGACAAGAATGTCATCTGCGAGATTCGTGCCGGTGCGGGCGGAGATGAAGCGGCGTTGTTCGCCGCGGAAATTTACCGGATGTACGTGCATTATGCGGAGCGCCGCGGATGGAAAACGGAGCTTCTGGACTTTGAAGAGAGCGGCATCGGCGGCATGAAATTCGTGAATTTCATGATCATCGGCCAGGGAGCTTATTCGCGGATGAAATATGAGAGCGGCGTGCACCGGGTGCAGCGCGTTCCGGCGACGGAGTCGCAGGGGAGGATTCACACTTCGACGATCACGGTTGCGGTGATGCCGGAGGTGACGGACGACATCAAGATCGACATTCCGATGGAGGATGTCCGCATTGATATTACGCGCGCTTCCGGAAACGGCGGTCAGGGAGTCAACACAACGGACTCCGCGGTCCGCCTGACGCACCTGCCGACCGGCATTGTGATTTATTCGCAGACAGAGCGCTCCCAGCTGCAGAACAAGAACAAGGCCTGGGCCCTTCTTCGCTCCAAGCTGTACGATATGGAAGTGCAAAGCCGCCATGACAAGGAGGCGGATCTTCGAAGATCCCAGATCGGAACCGGAGACCGTTCGGAGAAGATCCGAACGTATAATTTCCCGCAGTCCCGCGTCACGGACCACCGGATCAAGCTGACGGTGTACAACCTGAACGAGGTCATGAACGGGGCACTGGACGAGATTCTGGATGCGCTGATTGCAGCGGATCAGGCGGCGAAGCTGGCTAAGCTCAATACACTCGAAAATGCCTGATGGCATTTTCTCCTGTCAGGAGACCGCACACTGCGTGTGCCTGCTCCTGCATCGGAGAAACCGCCTGCGCGGATTTCTCCTCGCACACTCGAAGCCGGCTGATGCCGGCTTCTCCTGCCACGAGCAGGCGCTCACAGAGCGCTCTGCTCCTGTATCGGGGAATTCGCCTTCGCGAAATTCTCCTGGGTACGCGAAATTCCCCTCGCGCATTCGAAAATAAGGAAGGTAACTATGGGACTTCAGGAATACAGACAGCAGCTGGATGAAATCGATGCACAGATTGTGAAGCTCTTCGAAGAGCGGATGTCGATTTCGGAGAAGGTTGCGGAGGATAAAATCAAATCCGGCAAACGGGTTCTGGATAAGAAGCGGGAGCAGCAGAAGCTGGCGACGCTGGCCGGGATGGCGGGAACGGAGTTCAACCGCCGGGCGGTCCGGGAGCTTTACGAACAGATCATGGCGATCAGCCGCAAGTGCCAGTACCGCATGATGGATGATGCGGGACAGCTTCACGGCCTGCCGTTCATCCCGGTGGACTCCCTGATCGATGAGAAGACGAGGGTCGTGTACCAGGGCGCTCCGGGGGCCTATTCCGAGGCGGCCATGAAGAAGTTCTTCGGGGAGAAGATTGACAATTTCCATGTGGAGACCTTCCGGGAAGCCATGAGCGCCATCGAAGAGGGAGCGGCGGATTATGCTGTGCTCCCCATTGAGAATTCAACGGCGGGCGTGGTGTCGCAGAATTACGACCTTCTTTTTGAATTCGAGAATTACATTGTCGGTGAGCAGATCATCCCGATCCGGCACTGCCTGATGGGCGTTCCGGGCACAACGCTGGAGAGCATCCGCACGGTGTATTCCCACGCGCAGTCCCTGATGCAGAGCGAGCACTACCTGGACCAGCATCCGGAGTGGCAGCAGGTCGGCATGCAGAACAATGCCTATGCCGCTGAGAAGGTGGCGAAGGATCAGGACACATCGAAGGCAGCCATCGGCTCGGAGTATGCGGCGAAGGCATACGGGCTGGAGATTCTGGCGGAGGGAATCAACGATTCCGACAACAATTCGACCCGCTTTATCATCGTGACCAACCGCAAGGTGTTCCTCCGGAACGCGGGCAAAATTTCGATTGTTCTGGAAACCGAGCACGAGAGCGGAGCACTGTACCGCGTGCTGTCGCATTTTATTTACAACAATCTGAACATGAATAAAATCGAGAGCCGTCCGATCCGGGACCGGAGCTTCGAGTACCGGTTCTTCATTGATTTTGACGGAAATCTTCAGGACAGCGCCGTGCGCAATGCCCTCCGGGGACTGCGCGATGAGGCGAAGAACCTGAAGGTACTGGGCAATTATTAGGAGAAGCTTTTTTAACAATCCGGATGATCCCCTGCAAAACGAAAATGAGGGGTTTCAGCAACGGCTGATCTATGGAAGCTGTATTTGGAGCCGCAGTGCCGGAAATTTGCCGACAGCAGGTCCGGTATGCCGGTCCATGCGGAAAAACACAAAGAAGGGAACGAAAAAGATGAGACTGAAGGAGTGCATCCTTTACCGTAATTTTGAACACGAAGAACTGCTGGATAAAATGAACCACGTGATCGAGGAAGGAGAGCGTGAGCTTGCGGATTCCGTGGCGGATCCCGGGAGCGAGAAGATCGCGGAGGATCTGTACGAGTGTATCTATCTTCTTCTGAAGGAAGCGGGGGACAACGGCTTCTACGGGAATCTCTGGCACGATTATCTGACAAGTCTTCTTGTCGGCCATGAGAACAGCTATTCCACGGCCTGCGAGATCCGCGGCGCGGTGGGCGGCAGCATCAACGATGCGGCGCTGCACGACATCCGGATTTTCAAGGAATTTTTTGACTTCGATTTTACAAAAATCATGCAGGGATTTCACGTTCCTGAGTTATCTATAATTCTGGATTATCAGCCCTCCGGAAAGGGGAGCAAGACCTACAATACGAGAATCCGGGACCGCATCTGCACGCTGGCCCGGCAGTTCGAATCGGCAGGCAGCGCCGAAGAGATGAAGGATTTCCTCACGCAGTTCTACAAGGAGTACGGTGTCGGCATGTTCGGCCTGCACAAGGCATTCCGGATCGAGCACGATGAGGCCGGAGAGTTTGCGGGACAGACGAGAATCGTGCCGGTGAAGAACATTCTGCACGTTTACATGAAGGACCTTGTCGGGTACGAAATCGCGAAGAAGAAGCTGATCGAGAACACCGAGGCCTTTGTGGAGGGAAGGCCCGCCAACAACTGTCTGCTCTACGGCGAGGCAGGAACCGGCAAGTCCTCCAGCATCAAGGCCATCGCGAACGAGTATTACGAGCGTGGCCTTCGCATCATTGAGGTGAGCCGCTATCAGTTCCGCGATCTCAACAACGTGATCGCCCGCATCAAGAACCGGAACTACAAGTTCATTCTGTATATGGATGATCTTTCCTTCGAGGAGAACGAGACGGAGTACAAGTATCTGAAGGCGGTGATCGAGGGCGGCCTGGAGAAGAAGCCGGCCAATGTCCTGATCTATGCGACGAGCAACCGCAGACACCTGATCCGCGAGAGCTTCCATGACAGGGACGGCGCGGACTTTTCGGACAAGCACGGCGGAGATACCGTGCAGGAGAAGCTCTCTCTGGCAAACCGCTTCGGCGTCTCCATCTACTACGGAGCCCCCAGCTACGAGGAGTATCATGAAATCGTGGCGGAGCTTGCCGCGCGCCACGGAATTCAGATGGATCCCGCGGAGCTGAAGAAGCAGGCAACGCAGTGGGAGATGAATCACGGCGGCCTCTCCGGAAGAACGGCGCAGCAGTTCATTGACCACCTTCTGGGGATTCAGGAGGCGTAGGCTTAAGGGTGACATCAATATGTCACTTTCAAACAGCAGCATCGGTGTGGCCAACCGGCTGTCGCATTCGCGGATTTCGCTTCAGTGAGGTATAAAAACGAAGAGAAATCTGCAGGCCGACAGGAGATCAGAGAACAAGGAGGTGCACGTATGGCAATCCGCACATTCGCGGCGATTGACGTAGGAAGCTATGAGCTTGGCATGAAAATTTTCGAGGTTTCCCGGACAAAGGGAATCCGCGAAATTGATCATGTGGCCCGGAAGATTGATCTGGGGAGTGACACGTACGCGACCGGAAAGCTTTCACTCCATCACATTCAGGAGGTGCGCGATGTTCTGAAGGAATACCGGAAGATCATGGACACGTACCGTGTGACGGAGTACCAGGCATACGGGACCTCCGCCATCCGGGAGATGAAGGGCGCTTCGATCATTCTCTCCCAGTGGGAGGAAGAGACCGGCATCCGGATCGACGTGCTGACTAATTCGGAGCAGCGCTTTCTGGACTATAAGTCTGTCGCGTACCGCGGGAAGAATTTCGACCGCATTGTCTCCGAGGGCTGCGCCATCGTGGACATCGGAGGCAGCAGCATTCAGATTTCCCTGTTCGAGGACGGCGTACTGCAGTCCACGCAGAATCTGAAGCTGGGGGTTCTGCGGATCCGCGAGCAGATCCGCTACATTGACGCGAGACGCTCTCAGCTGGAGAAGCTGATCGGCGAGATCGTGAACTCGCAGATGCAGGTGTTCACCGATCTGTATCTGGGGGAGCGGAGCGTTCCGAATATCATCATCATCGACGATTATATCTCGTCCTTCCTGGAATCGAGAGGAAGGGATCTCGTGGACGCGGGGCAGTTCCGCACTTTTGCGGAAGCGTTTTCCTCTCACTCCGCCGGCGATCTCGCAAGAGAGTACCGGATGAGCGAGGACAGCATGTTCCTGCTCCACATTTCGGGAGTGATGATGGAGTGCATCATTCATGCGCTCGGCGCGGAGCGGATCTATGCACCCGGCGTTACGCTTGCGGACGGCATTGTGTATGAATATGCGGAGCAGAAGAAAATCCTGCCGCCGAGCCACGACTTCGAGGAGGACATTCTGGCGTGCGCCCGCAATGTCTCCGGAAGATACCGCGGAAACGAAGAGCGCGCGCAGTCGCTGGATCTGATCGCCATGAAGATCTTCGACGCAACGAAGAAGATTCACGGACTCGGGAAAAGAGAGCGTCTCCTCCTGCGTCTTGCCTGCATTCTGCACGACTGCGGGAAATATGTCTCCATCGCAAATGTCTCCGAGTGCTCCTACAACATCATCATGCGGACGGAGATCATCGGGATCTCCCACATCGAGCGTGAAATTGTCGCGCGGGTGGTGCTGTACAACCACAGTGATTTCGTCTATTACGAGCAGCAGGACGACGCATCGGATCTGGACCGCGAGGCGTACCTTACCATCACGAAGCTGACGGCGATTCTGCGTCTTGCCAACGGTCTGGACCGGACGCATAAGAAGAAGCTGGACGACATGCGCGTCAGCGTGCGGGAGGACCAGCTGGTGATTTCGGCCAGAAGCGGTGTGGATCTGACGCTGGAAAAGGCGCTGTTCCAGGCAAGGGCAGGATTTTTTGCCGAGGTATTCGGGATCGTTCCGGTGATTCGTCAGCGCTGATAAGAGAAAGCGTGGAGAAAGTACAGCAGGGATCGCCGGAGACTTCCGGTGTGACCGGGCGAATCTGTGAAAAGCGACCAGAGTTTGCAGTCGACACAAAAGGCAGCAGGAGGGATATTTCATGTCAGAGAAGGAGAAGAACAAAAAAGAAGTGAGCCGGGAGGAGATCCGCTGGCGCAATCCGAAATATTATTTTAACCGGGAGCTGTCCTGGCTGCAGTTCGACAGGCGGTGCCTTTCCGAGGCAAGGAGCAAGGAGAATCCGCTCATGGAGCGGCTGAATTTCCTCTCCATCACGGCGTCGAATCTGGATGAATTCTTCATGGTCCGCGTGGCGTCCCTCCAGGATATGTGCAAGGCGGGCTACAGCAAGAAGGATATCTCCGGCATGACGGCGGGCGAGCAGCTGGAAGCGATCATCAGGGACACGCACGATTTCGTGGACATGCAGTATTCCACGCTGAACCGCCAGATCATCCCGGCTCTTCGCGAGGAAGGCATTACGATCGTGGACGGGACGCAGAAGCTGACCGGCGAAGAGAAGGCATTCGTGGACGAGTATTTTGAGACGGAGGTTTACCCGGTCATCACGCCGATGGCGGTGGATTCCTCGCGGCCGTTTCCGCTGATTCTCAACAAGTCCCTGAATATCGGCGCCCTTTTGAAGAGAAAGGAAAATGCGGGCCGCGGCATTCTGACTCACACGAAGAAATCCCGGAAGTCCTTAAAGAGCGAGAAGGACAATCTGGAATTTGCAACGGTTCAGGTGCCTTCGGTCCTGCCGCGCGTGATCCGGCTCCCGGAGGAGACAGGAGAGACAGAGGCACTGCAGGACGGACATGTCCCGGTCCGCGTGATCCTTCTGGAAACCGTGATCCGGGATTACATCGGGGAACTGTTCCAGAGCTATGACGTTGTCTGCACGGCTCCGTTCCGCATCATGCGCAATGCTGACATGGACATCGACGAGGATGAGGCGGAGGACCTTCTGAAGGAAATCGAGAAATCGCTGAAGCAGCGCCGCCACGGCGAGGCCATCCGTCTGGAAATCGAGGCGGGAGCGGACCGGAGGCTGACCCAGATCCTGGAGGAAGAGCTGAAGCTGGACGAAAAGGAAGTGTTCCATATCGACGGACCGCTGGATCTGACCTTCCTTTCCAAGGTTCGCAAGGTGGAGGGCTTCGAGGACCTGCATGAGCATCGTTACCTTCCGCCGCAGGAGGTTCCGGAGCTGCCCGCTGGGTGCGACATTTTCGCACAGATCCGGAAGGGCGATATTTTCTTAAGCCACCCGTATGAGACCTTCCAGCCGGTGGTGGATTTCGTTGCCAGGGCCGCCGTGGATCCGGATGTTCTCGCCATCAAGCAGACCCTCTACCGCGTCAGCGGCAATTCGCCGATTGTCGCGGCGCTGGCGAAGGCCGCCGACAACGGCAAGCAGGTGACGGTTCTGGTGGAGCTCAAGGCAAGATTCGATGAGGAGAACAACATTGTCTGGGCAAGAATGCTGGAGAAGGCCGGATGCCACGTCATTTACGGACTGGTCGGCCTGAAAACCCATTCCAAGATTACGCTGGTGGTCCGCCGCGAAGAGGACGGGATCCGGCGCTATGTGCACCTCGCAACCGGCAACTACAACGACACCACGGCGAAGCTCTACACGGATGTCGGTCTGATGACCTGCAAGGAGCATTTCGGCGAGGACGCGACGGCAGTCTTCAACATGCTGAGCGGCTACTCGGAGCCGAGGTCCTGGAACTGCCTGATTCTGGCACCGATCTGGATGAAGGACCGGTTCCTCTATCTGATCGGAAGAGAAGAGGAGAACGCAAGAAAGGGCGAGCCAGCGCGGATCGTCGCGAAGATGAATTCCCTCTGCGATCCGGACATCATTGAGGGCCTGTACAAGGCAAGCGCCGCCGGGGTGAAGATTGATCTCATTGTCCGCGGCATCTGCTGCCTGCGCGTCGGCATTCCGGGCGTCTCGGAGAACATCACGGTGCGTTCTATCGTCGGGAACTTCCTGGAGCATGCGCGCATCTTTATGTTCGAGAACGCGGGACACCCGGAATTCTACGCGGGATCCGCGGACTGGATGCCCCGGAACCTGGACCGCCGCGTAGAGATCGTCTTCCCGCTGGAGGACGAGAGTGTCCGCGCAAAGGCCTGGCACATTCTGGACACGGAGCTGGCGGACACGGAACAGGCCAGCATCCTGCAGCCGGACGGCACCTACGAGAAGGTGGACCGCCGCGGCAAGGCCAAGGTCAATTCCCAGCTCCAGTTCTGCGAGGAAGCGGCGGAGGCCGCGAGAAAAGCCCGCGCCGTCATGCGCGAGCAGCGGGTATTCATCCCCGAGGAGCATCACGGGACGGAGGAGTAAAACCCCGAACGGCTTCCGGCTTGCCCGTATCGTGATACAGCAAACTATAGCTTGCAGTATTCTGCCTTTGGACCTGTCTGCATAAAGTGAC
>DAIMKA010000081.1:0-7973 GCA_036721955.1 Lachnospiraceae bacterium
ATGCGCCGCGAAGCGGCAGCTTTTACGGGATTTTCAAACGGCAGCATCGGTGCTGACGCACCGGTTGCCTCAGGGAGGTATCAAGATGGCAGAGAAAAATCAGAATCAGGAAGGCTTGAGAAAGCGCAGCAACAGCTTTGAAAACGTCATTCATTCGCTCCTGCAGGAGGCGGGCGGCGTCCTGACGAGCAAGACCGTCGTCGGCGATCCGATTGAGGTCGGTGACACGCTCCTTATCCCGCTTTCCGATGTGACCGTCGGCGCGGCGGCGGGATCGAACAACGGATCGGACAAGAACGCCGGGATGGGCGGCTTTACCGCCAAGATGTCTCCCAGTGCCGTTCTGATCATCAAAAACGGCAACACCAAGGTCGTGAACATCAAGGATCAGAATTCGCTCTCCCGCCTCGTGGACATGGTGCCGGAGGTCGTGGACAAATTCGTTGACGCGAGGAACGCGAAGACCATGATGAGCGACGAGGAGGCGGCTTCCCGTGCCTTTCCGGAGAAAGAAAACAAGACAGAGGTATAACGATGTTTGATACAACCAAGCAGCGGGTGATCCGCGTCATCGGGCATAAGAATCCGGACACGGATTCCATCTGTTCGGCCATTTCCTACGCATGGCTGAAAAATCAGATCAGTGATCAGACCCATGAGCCGAGAAGAGCCGGAGAAATCAGCCGCGAGACCCAGTTCGTGCTGGATCATTTCGGCGTGAAGCTCCCGAAGCTGTCCGTGGATATGAGTCCCACCATCAGCTACATCGATATCCGTCAGGAGCCCGGGGTGGACGGAGAGATGTCCACGCGAGACGCCTGGAAGCGCATGAACGAGCGCAACATTGATACGCTGTGCGTGACGGACGGAGAGAACAATCTTCTGGGACTGATCACGGTCCGCGACATCGCGAATGCGAACATGGACCTGTTCCACACGGAGGTGCTCGCGGAATCGCACACGAGCTATCGGAACCTTCTCTCCGTTCTGAACGGAAAGCTTCTGACGGGGGACCCGGACGGTGCCATTACGACGGGACAGATTCACGTGGGAACCAGCCCGGAGGCCATGGAGGAGCTGATTCACAAGGGAGACCTTGTCATGGTCACCAACCGCTACGAGGCGCAGATGTGCGCCATCGACTACGGTGCGGCCTGCCTGGTTGTCTGTGTGGATGCTTCGGTTCCGCAGAAGCTGATCGAGCGTGCGGCGGAGGCCGGCTGCGCGGTCATTCAGACGCCCTATGACACCTACGCGGCGGCAAGGCTGGTCAGCATGGCGGTTCCGATCCGGTTTTTCATGAAGACAAAGGAGCTCCTTAGCTTCAATGTCAACACGCCGGTGGAGGAAGCGCGGAAGATCATGGCGAGCGTCCGTCACCGCTATTTTCCGATTCTGGATCAGAACGGCAAGTACTGCGGTGTGATCAGCCGAAGAAATTTGCTGAACATGCACCGCAAGCGGGTGATTCTGGTGGATCACAACGAGCGCTCCCAGGCCGTGGACGGACTGGAAGAGGCGGAGATTCTGGAGATCATCGATCATCACCGGATCGGCGCGTTGGAAACCGGGGGACCGGTCTATTTCCGGAACGAACCGGTCGGCTGCACGGCGACCATCCTGCACGCGATGTTTCATGAAAATCATGTGGAGATTCCGAAGAAAATCGCAGGGCTTCTTCTCTCGGCAATCCTTTCGGACACGCTGATGTTCCATTCCCCGACCTGCACGCTGGTGGACCGGTCCGCGGCGGAGGAGCTTGCCGAAATCTGCGGCGAGAATATCAGTGAATACGGCAAGAAGATGTTCGAGGCGGGAGAGGATCTGTCCGGGCGCGACGCGGATGACATCCTGCACACCGATTACAAGGAATTCAACATCGGAGACAAGACGATTTCGGTCGGCCAGGGCTTCTTTATGAGCGAGAAGGCATACAAGGAGGCGGGAGATCTCGTTGCCGCCTATCTTCCGACCGCGCTTGCACATTCCGGCAACGCGATGATTTTCTACATGCTGACCTCGGTGCTGAACCAGAGCACGGAGCTTCTGTATGTGGGAAAGGGCGCGGAGGACCTTGTCAGCAACGCGTTCCACATGCAGGCGAAGGACGGCAGAGTGATGCTGAAGGGCGTCGTGAGCCGCAAGAAGCAGCTGATCCCTCCGCTCCGGGAAGGACTTCTTGCCTAAAAAAATATTTTTGTTCTTGCATTTGCAAAATGTCTCTGGTAGTATACGTATGTTGTCGCCTGAATTTTGAAACGTGAGGAGGTGTCATTATGGCAAAATGTGAAGTTTGTGGCAAGGGTGCACATTTCGGAAACAATGTCAGCCATTCACATAGAAGATCCAACAGAATCTGGAATTCCAACGTCCAGAAGGTTAAGGTTAAAGCTGACGGCGGCGTTAAGAGAATGAACGTCTGCACAAAGTGCCTTCGTGCCGGCAAAGTCGAGCACGCATAAGCCTTATTTGTTCATCTTGTGTGAGAAGAAAGAGATCTGCCTCGCGGCTTCTGCTGCGGGCAGATCTTTTTGTATATGAGCCGAACGAGATGTGATGCGGACGGATCCGCGGAAGGAGCTCACGGCAGTCTGCATCATGATTCTGCAGAATCATCCGGAACGGATGGGAAGAGGCAGGCGGCGCGCGGCCACGCCGCCCGGCGTTATGCATTGCGGATCCTTCCCAAAACCTGTATAATCCAGATAACTATAAGTCCGCGCCGCAGCATTCAGGGGAGCGGAATCGAAGGAAAGGAGCAAGCAGTATGAAGTCTTCTTCTATGAATACTCATATGGGTAATATCTCCATCGACAACGAAGTCATCGCGCAGTATGCGGGAAGCGTTGCGATGGAATGTTTCGGCATCGTCGGTATGGCGGGCATCAATGTGCGCGACGGTGTGTTCAGTCTTCTGAAGAAAGAATCGATGACGAGAGGAATCAACGTCTCGCTGACGCCGGAAGGCAAGCTGGTCATTGATTTTCATGTAATTGTTTCCTACGGCGTGAATATTCCCACAGTTGCCGACAATCTGATTGACAGTGTGCGGTATAAGGTCGAGGAGTTCACCGGTCTCGAGATCGAGAAGATGAACGTCTTCGTCGAGGGCGTCAAGGTCATTGACTGATTGGAGGATCACAGAAAGTGAGTATTACTGCCATTGATGTACAGCTTCTCAGGAAGATGTTCCTTTGCGGGGCACAGAATCTTGAGTCTAACAAAGCATGGATTAATGAACTGAACGTGTTCCCGGTTCCGGACGGTGATACCGGAACCAACATGGGAATGACCGTTGTGTCCGCCGTCCGGGAGGTCCTGGACGTGGAGGACGCAGATGATATGAAGAAGGTCTGCAAGGCCATCTCTTCCGGTTCCCTCCGCGGAGCACGCGGCAATTCCGGCGTCATTCTCTCCCAGCTTCTGCGCGGCTTCTGCAAGGTAGTGCGCGACACCAGCGAGGTGGATGTTCCGCTCTGCGCGGATGCTTTCGACAAGGCGGTGGAGACCGCGTACAAGGCGGTCATGAAGCCGAAGGAAGGCACGATTCTGACGGTTGCCAAGGGCGCTGCCGAGAAGGCAAGAGAACTGGCGGACGGCGGGGTCACTGATTTTGACGAGTTCATTCCGCAGGTTGTGAATTACGCGCAGGAAGTTCTTGCGAAGACGCCGGAGATGCTTCCGGTTCTGAAGCAGGCCGGTGTTGTGGATTCCGGCGGACAGGGACTTCTTCAGCTCCTGAAGGGAGCCTATGAGGGCTATCAGGGCGCGGAGTTCGATGCGAATGCGCTTCTCAATCCTTCGAAGACGGAAGAAGAGACCGGTGAGAAGAAGGAAGAGTTCGCGGACCTTCGCTACGGCTATGTGGTGACGTTCTTCGAGGTCTTCACGAAGCCGTACAACGATAAGATTGACCGCGATGTCGCCGCTTACATGAATACGATTGCGGACCAGATCGTGACCGTTCGGACGGATACGACCATGCATGTGCAGATGCACACGAATGACCCCGGACTCGTTCTGCAGCGTGCGCTCCTTTACGGACAGCTGAAGGAGATTTCCATTGCGAACCTTCGCTGCGGCGAGAAGTTCGAGGAGCTTCATGCGAAGAAGGAAGAACTGGAAGAGAAGGCAGAGACCGCTGCTGCGGAGACTCCGGCGGAGCAGATGCCCAGGAAGGACATCGGCATGATCGCCGTGTGCGCAGGAGACGGGCTTGCGGAAATTTTCCGCGGACTGGGCGTTGACTACGTGATTTCCGGCGGTCAGACGATGAACCCCAGTACGGAGGACATCCTCAATGCGGTGGAGAAGGTCAACGCGGACACGGTCTTCATCCTGCCGAACAACAAGAACATCATCCTTGCTTCGAACCAGGCTGCGGCCATTTCCGAGGGGAAGAAGCTGATCGTCATTCCGACGAAGACGATTCCGCAGGGAATCACGGCGGCCATCAATTTCATTCCGGATCAGGATGCGGAGCTCAACGAGCAGACGATGACGGAGGAAATCCGCAAGGTAAAGAGCGCGGAGGTCACCTACGCCGTGCGTGATACGGTCATTGATGACATTCCGATTCACGAGGGCAACATCATGGCCATCGGGGATTCCGGAATCCTGAACGTCGGCGAGGACCGCAATGCGACCACGCTGGAAGCGCTGGCAAAGATGGTGGATGATGCAACGGAGCTGATCAGCATCTACTACGGCGAGGACGCGACGGAGGAAGAGGCCGAGGCGCTTCGCAGCGCGGCAGCCGGGAAGTATCCGGGCATTGACGTGGAGCTGCAGAAGGGCGGTCAGCCGGTATACTGCTACATCGTGTCTGCCGAGTAAGGCAGGAACTGCACAGGAGAAAATGTTTCAGACCTGGGACGGGTTTCCGCCCCAGGTCTGTGTGGTTTTCCACGCCATCGGAAAGTCAGAGGCGGGACGGCGACAAGGATTCAGCAGCCGGCAATTCAGAGAATTTGGAAAAAACGATGATTACAAGAGAAAGTCCGCTGACCCAGCTGAAGGGTGTGGGCGAGAAAACCGCACAGCTTTTTGCATCCCGGGGCATCGGCACGGTCGGGGATCTTCTGGATTTCTATCCGAGAGACTACGACTGGTTTGCCGCGCCGGTCACCGCGGATCAGCTGAAGGCGGGAGAGACCGCTTCGGTGGTCCTCACGATTCTGGGCGTGGGAAGGACTGCCTATGCGGGACGCTACCGGATCACGAGCTTCCGCGCAGCGGATGCGACCGGCGCGGTGCGGCTCACCTATTTCAACATGCCCTACCTTGCGAAAACGCTCCAGGCGGGGACCATTCACGTGTTCCGCGGAATGGTCCGGAAGTTTCAGAACGGAAACCTTCAGCTGGAGCAGCCCTCGGTCTATTCCCCCGCGGAGTACGAGAAGCTGCAGAATACCTACCTTCCCCGCTACAGCCTCACGCGCGGAATGAAGAACGGTCAGGTGCAGAAGCTGGTCGCGAAGGCACTTGCCTCCTGCAGCCTTCCGGAGGACTATCTTCCGGAGGAGGACCGGAAGCGCCTTTCCCTGATGGAGGAGAGGGAGGCTGCGGCGAAAATTCATTTTCCCGGAAACAAAGACGAGCTGATTGCGGCGAGAAACCGCAAGGTGTTCGATGAATTTCTCTCTTTTCTTCTGACAATCCGAAGACAGAAAAAGACAGAGCTTTCACTGGTCAATACGAGACCGATGTCGCCTTCTGCAGAAACAGAAAGGCTGATCGGAGCCCTTCCCTATGAGCTGACGGATTCGCAGAAAAGAGCATGGAAGGAAATCGAGGCGGATCTCACCGGGGACCGCGTGATGAACCGCCTTCTGCAGGGCGATGTGGGAAGCGGCAAGACGATTCTCGCCTTTCTTGCACTCCTTCTGTGTGCGGCGAACGGGCGGCAGGGAGCGCTGATGGCTCCGACGGAGGTTCTTGCGGAGCAGCACGGGAAGGACCTTTGCAGAATGACGGAGGAATACGGCCTTCCCCTGCATCCGGTCCTTCTCACGGGCGCGGTCACCGGAAAGGCGAGAAAGAAGGTCCTCGAGGAGATCCGAAGCGGAAAGGCCAATGTGATCATCGGAACGCATGCTCTGATTCAGGACCCGGTGGAGTACCATGACCTCGGACTGGTGATCACGGACGAGCAGCACCGCTTCGGCGTCCGGCAGCGCGAGACGCTGGCGGGCAAGGGAGAGGAGACGCCGGTTCTCGTGATGAGCGCGACACCGATTCCGAGAACGCTTTCCATCATTTTGTACGGGGATCTGCAGGTGAGCCGCCTGACGGAGCTCCCGAAGAACCGCCTGCGGATCAAAAATCTCGCGGCACCCGCTTCGGAGCGCGGGAAAATTTACCGCTTCATTCTGTCCCAGCTTTCGGAGGGACGACAGGCTTACGTCATCTGTCCCGCTGTGGAGGAGAACGGCATGGAGCAGATGGAGAATGTCACGGACTACGCGGAGAATCTGCGGAAAACGCTCCCGGCGACGGTCCGGATCGCCGAACTGAACGGGAGGATGAAGCCCTCGGAGAAGAACCGCATCATGGACGCGTTCGCGGCACATGAAACGGATCTTCTGGTCTCCACGACGGTCATTGAGGTCGGCATCAACGTCCCGAATGCCACCTGCATTCTGATTGAGAACGCGGAGCGCTTCGGACTCTCGCAGCTTCACCAGCTGCGCGGGCGCGTCGGGCGCGGTCAGTGGCAGTCCTACTGCATCTTCCTGTATTCGGAAACGCTGAAGGAGAAGCCACGGCGCCTTGCCATTCTGGAGAAGACCAATGACGGATTTGAAATCGCGGAGCAGGACCTGAAGCTCCGGGGACCGGGGGACCTTTTCGGCGTCCGGCAGAGCGGAGAGATGGGGTTTCATCTCGCGGATATCTATGAGGATGCGGACATCCTGACGAAGGCCTCGGCCTATGCGGACGAGATTCTGGAGAGGGATCCTGATTTTCACGGAGAGGGACTTCGGGAGGTGGATTTCCGGAGCATTTGACATTTTCCGTCATTAGCTCGTAAAATCAATCTGTATGTCTGGAGGTTCGAGTATAAGTGTGTCCGGATGTATGAAACAGGAAGCATAAGCAAATCCCGCGGAAGGACAGCGGCAGGAGGAGACACTATGGCAAAGGTTGCAATCGTTACAGACAGCGGAAGCGGCATCACGCTTGCACAGGCAAAAGAGATGGGAATCGGTCTGGTATCCATTCCTTTTATGTTCGGTGATAACGAGAAGACATATTTTGAAGACATCAATCTGACAAGGGACGAGTTTTTCGAGCGTCTGAAATCGGGAGAGACCGTGCATACCTCGCAGCCCTCTCCGGTGGATGTCCTGAAGGTGTGGGATCAGGTGCTGGAGGAGAATGACTCCCTGGTTTACATTCCCATGTCCTCCGGGCTGTCCGGCTCCTGCCAGTCCGCGATGATGCTCTCGGGGGACTACGACGGAAAGGTCGAGGTCGTCAACAACCAGAGAATTTCCGTGACGCAGAGGCGCTCCGTCGAGGATGCCATCGAGATGGCAGCAAAGGGCTGGACGGCGAAGGAAATCAAGGAGAAGCTGGAAGAGGTCCGCTTCGATCAGAGCATTTATATCATGGTCGATACCCTGACCTACTTAAAGCGCGGCGGCAGGATCACGCCGGCGGCGGCAGCGATCGGAACGCTGCTTCGCATCAAGCCGGTGCTGAAAATCTTCGGCGAGCGGCTTGATGCGTTCGCGAAGGCAAGAACCGTGCAGCAGGCCCGCACGCTGATGATCAACGCGCTGAAGAACGACTGCGAGAAGCTCTACGGCGGAGAGGACAACGTTTATATCTACGCGGTGGAATCCGAGACGCCGGAGTTCGAGGACTGGTGCCGCCAGGTCCGCGAGGCGTTCCCGGGGCATGAGGTCGGCACGGACAAGCTCCCGTCGGTCATCAACTGCCACATCGGCGAGGGTGCGCTTGCGATT
>DAIMKA010000082.1:0-7963 GCA_036721955.1 Lachnospiraceae bacterium
ATCAGACAGAAGGACTTATTGTTCGAGAAAACAGTATAACCAAAAATAACCAAACAGGGAATCACTGCATCTGCAGCAAAAAAGCCTGCAAACCTTGTATTTTCAAGGCTTGCAGACTTTTCACAATCGCGGAGGACAAGGGATTCGAACCCTCGCACCGTTTGACCGGCCTAACGCATTTCGAGTGCGCCCCCTTCGACCACTTGGGTAATCCTCCACTGCTTCGCAGCAACGAAAACTATTATAAGGTACGGATTCGGGAATATGCAAGAGAAAAGTGTTGAAATCGATCCGCAAACGGCTCTTTGGGCAGCCGGTCTTTGTTCAGCCCATCTCGAATTTGCTTCGCAAATCCTCGATGCCCGGTCAGAGACCCTTCGGGTCTTGACCGCATGGCTCCTTTTGACATGAATCGATCCGCAAGCGGCTCTCTCATGTCAAAAAGAGCCATGTGCTGAACAGAATACATATAGTATAATAAAACCAGTTTCCCGAACGGAAATCTGCGGGGTGACGCAGACGGAATCAGACGGCGCAGGGGGACAGCGGAACGCAGGATGCACAGAATGAGGAGGTTGCGATATGCTCAGAATCGGTATGCTCACCAGCGGAGGAGACTGCCAGGCACTGAATGCTGCCATGCGCGGTGTCGTAAAGGTCATTCAGAATAACTGCAAGGAGCCGTATGAAATCTACGGATTTGAGGATGGCTACAAGGGACTGATCTACGGTCACTTCCATATGCTGACCGGTGCGGATTTCTCCGGCATTCTGACAAGAGGCGGGACCATCCTCGGAACGAGCCGCGTTCCCTTCAAGACCATCCATGAGCCGGATGAGAACGGACTGGACAAGGTCGCGGCAATGAAGCAGACCTATTATAAGCTCCAACTGAACTGCCTGGTGATGCTGGGCGGGAATGGCTCCACCAAGACGGCAAACCTTCTCTCGCAGGAGGGACTGAACGTGATCACCCTCCCGAAGACGATCGACAATGACCTGTGGGGCACAGATATGACCTTCGGTTTCCAGAGCGCGGTAGACATTGCAACCAAGGCCATCGATCAGATTCACACGACGGCATCCTCGCACGGACGCGTATTCATCGTGGAAATCATGGGACACAAGGTCGGCTGGCTTCCGCTGAATGCCGGTATGGCAGGCGGCGCGGACATCATTCTCCTCCCGGAGATTCCGTTCGATATTGACAAGGTGGTGGACAAGATCGAGGAGCGCGACGCACATGGGAGCCGCTTCACCATCATCGTGGTGGCGGAGGGGGCAATTTCCAAGGAAGATGCCAAGCTCTCCAAGAAAGAATATAAGAAGAAACTCGAGAACTACAAGTATCCGTCGGTCTCCTATGAGATTGCAGATATGATTTCGAAGAAGACAGGACGGGAGGTTCGGGTGACAGTGCCCGGGCATGTGCAGAGAGGCGGAGAGCCCTGTCCGTATGACCGAGTATTCGCGAGCCGCCTCGGTGCGGAGGCGGGGCGTCTGATCCTGAAGGGCGAATACGGCTGCATGGTCGGCTACAAGAATCGTGAGATGGTGAAGGTCCCTCTTGCGGAGGTGGCAGGCAAGCTCAAGACTCTGGATCCGAAGTCGGATATCATCCGCGAGGCGAAGCTTCTCGGCATCTGCTTCGGCGACTGAGTTCGCAAGAACCCGCGGGGCAGGATGCAGCCGTGAGAGTGCAGGAAGCACAGAAGACATGGAACAGACAGAACCAATAAGGATAACAGCATGACGGATACACACTATCTGGCGCTGTATCGCAAATACCGGCCGCAGACATTCGAGGATGTCTGCGGTCGTGATGCGATCGTCAGAACTCTGAAAAATCAAATCAACTCCGGACGGATTGGCCACAGCTATCTGTTCTGCGGTACCCGCGGAACCGGTAAAACAACGATCGCCAAGATTTTTGCCAAGGCGGTGAACTGTGAGCATCCGGCAGACGGAAACCCGTGCGGCGAGTGTGCAACCTGCCGCGCGATTGCGGAGAATGCGGACCTGAATGTCGTGGAGATGGATGCGGCCAGCAACAACGGCGTGGATGACATCCGCGGCATCATTGAGCAGGTCTCCTATTCTCCGACGCAGGGAAAATACCGCGTGTTCATCATCGACGAGGTGCACATGCTCTCGACGCCTGCGTTCAACGCCCTTCTGAAGACGCTGGAGGAGCCTCCGGCCTATGCAATTTTCATTCTCTGTACAACGGAGCCGAACAAGCTTCCGGTGACGATTCTGTCCAGGTGCCAGAGATATGATTTCGGCAGGATGCCGGTGGCCACCATTGCGGCGAGGCTCCAGGCTGTCTGCGAGAAGGAGAACATTCCGATTGAGGAGCAGGCCCTTCACTTTATTGCCTCTGCCGCCGACGGATCCATGCGCGACGGCCTGTCGATTCTGGATCAGTGCAATGCGTTCAATTACGGGAACGGAGAGCTGACCTATGAAAGGACGCTGGAGATTCTGGGGGCGGTGGATGCAAGAGTGTTCAGTGATCTCTACCGGTGCGTTCACAAAAAGGACGCGAAAGGAGCCCTGGAGATTCTGAACCGGTGCCTCGAGCAGGGACGCGAGCTGATGCAGTTTATCACGGACTACATCGGATATCTCCGCAATGTCATGCTGCTGAAGGCTTCGGAGGAAACGGCAAAAGAACTGGACGTCTCCGCAGACCATCTGCAGAGAATGCTGGAGGATGCCAGGGCTTCCGAGCTGAATGAAATTGTGCGGTACATCAATGTCTTTTCTGGGCTGACGGAGCAGATCCGGTACTCGGCGAACCGGAGAGTCCTGGCGGAGGCCGCGGTGATCCGCCTCTGCGAGCCCTCTATGGATGTAAGCCGCGATCTTCAGACGAAGGTGCTGACGCTGGAGGAGAGAATCCGGTCACTGGAGGACCTTCTGGCATCGAGAGCGGAATTCGCAGCACCTCCCTCACAGGGCGGATCCGGAAGAAACACTGCGCCGCAGGCAGGAGCCGGGACGCAGGGATCCCCGGAGGAAGCGGGAACGGAGAAGTCTCCTGCGGAAGGGGCAGGAGGAAGCCCTGCCCGCGTCCGGCTTCCGGTGGCAATTCCGGAGGAGCTTCGCGCTCTGGCTCAGAAATGGGATCAGCTGATTGCGTCCATTCCGCCGGAAGAGCATTTTATGAAGATCTGCCTGCAGAAGGCACACCCGACGCTGACGGAGGACGGAAATCTTCTCGTGGTGTTCGAGGGTTTCCTTGAGGCCGATTATTTTATGGGAAAAGAGAGCGCGGAGAACGCAAAATTTTTCGCGGACTTTCTGGCGGCGCGCACCGGACGTCAGGTTCCCGTGAGGTACAAATTTCTTGACAAGGGTCGGAAATTCTCGGACAATTATGAAGATCTTCGCAACGCGGTGAATACCGCGGCCATTCATATGGAAATTGAAGAGGATGACGAATAAGCTCTCCGGAACAGAACGGAACCGGAAGAGAAACGGACGGAATCACAAAGCGGAAAGGAACGAGTGACAATGAGCAGAAGAGGCGGTTTTCCGGGCGGAATGGGAATGCCCGGCAATATGAATAATCTCCTGAAGCAGGCGCAGAGAATGCAGAACCAGATGCAGGAGAACAAGAAGGCACTGGACGAGAAAGAGTTCACTGCGGCAGCAGGCGGCGGAGCGGTTTCCGTGACGATCATGGGAACGAAGGCGGTCAAGAGCCTGACGATTGATAAGGATGCCGTGGATCCGGAAGATGTAGAGACACTTCAGGATATGATCGTAGCGGCTCTGAATGAAGCGATGAAGCAGGTCGACGACGAGAGCGAGAAGCTCTTCGGCGGAATGACCGGCGGTATGGGTCTTTGATTTGAATTTATACAGCGGACATATCAATCATCTGATTGATGAATTGGCGGCGCTTCCCGGGATTGGCAACAAGTCGGCACAGCGCCTTGCTTTTTATATTATCGGGATGTCTCCGGAACGGGTGAAGAAGCTCTCGGATTCGATTGTGGAGGCCAAGGAGCACGTTCACTACTGCAGGTTCTGCCAGAATCTGACAGATACGGAGGTCTGCCCGATCTGTGCGGACCCGGCGAGGGATCACGGAACCATCATGGTGGTGGAGAATCCGCGGGATCTGGCGGCCTATGAGAAAACCGGCAAGTACAAGGGAGTGTACCATGTACTGCACGGAGCAATCTCTCCGATGCTGGGAATCGGACCGCAGGATATCCGCCTGAAGGAACTGATGGAGCGGCTGCAGGATGACACGGTAAAAGAGGTGATCATCGCAACGAACTCCAGTCTGGAGGGTGAGACGACTGCGATGTATATCAGCAAGCTGATCAAGCCGGCAGGAATCAAGGTCACCCGGATTGCCAGCGGTGTTCCGGTGGGAGGAGATCTGGAGTACATTGATGAAGTGACGCTTCTTCGGGCTCTGGAAGGACGCAAGGAGCTGTAGAAAAGAGGCTGCGGGAGCGTTTTTTGCCCGACCGGAAACGGAATGGGATCATTGGAAAACGTAACAGAAAGGCAGAAAGAAATAAGGAGGGGGAACATGAGTGTTAAAAAAGAGATTTTCGGACATACGGAGAACGGGGAAGAGATATCCATCTATGCCATCGACAACGGAACCATCTGCGCAAAGGTGACGGATTTCGGGGCGAATCTGGTGAATCTTCTGGTTCCGGATGCACATGGAACCGTACAGGATGTGATCCTCGGCTTTGATACGGCGGAGGGTTATTTTACGAACAGCGACTTTTTCGGTGCGCTGATCGGACCGATTGCGAACAGGACCGGCGGCGCGGAATTCGTGCTGGACGGACAGAGAGTTCAGCTTCCCGTGAACGATGGACCGAATAACCTTCACACGGATTTCGATCATGGAACGCACAAGAGAATGTGGCACGCTCTTACGGGAGAGAATTTCGTTACCTTTACTCTGGAGATGAAGGAAGGGGATCTCGGCCTTCCGGGCAACAAGAACCTCACCGTAACCTATTCGGTAACGGATCAGAATGCCCTGACGATCCATTATCATGCGACGACGGACCGTCATATGATTCTGAATCCGACCAACCATGCCTATTTTAACCTGAACGGACACAATTCCGGCAGCATTGAGGGACAGGAGCTGCAGCTGAATGCGCATGCCTTCACTCCGGTTGTGGAAGGAGCCATTCCGACCGGCGAGATCCGCAGCGTAGCGGGTACAGCACTGGACTTCACCGTCTCGAAGCCGATCGGCAGGGATATCAACGCGGACGAGGAGCAGCTGCATCTGGTAGGCGGCTTTGATCATAATTTCGTGATTGACGGATGGAGCGATAACGGAGAGCTGGTTCATGCGGCAACGGCGTTCAGCAGACAGTCCGGCAGACAGATGGATGTATACACGAATCTGCCCGGCGTGCAGTTCTATGCCGGCAATTTCATTGACTGCCCGTCCGGACAGGGCAAGGAGCACTCCACCTACGGCAAACGCAGCGCGTTCTGCCTGGAGACACAGTATTTCCCGGATTCCATTCACCATGAGAACTTCCCGAACTATGTGTTCGGTGAGAACCGTGTGTATGATTCCACAACGTCTTACTGCTTCAGCACGAGGCAGGAACACGACAAATGACGGATCCCGTTTTCTTTCGGGCGGATCTGCCTGGATGCACACGCAAATCCAGAATGAGTAAAGCAGGAGAGAATGTCAGTTATTAATTTCAGAAATCCGAACAGCATCTTCTCGCCGGACAGTGAGTATGAGGACTACGACGAGCAGGAAACTGCGGATGACGGTCAGAGCTTTATTGACGAAGAAATTGAAGACAGTGAGAATTCCCGGAAAAGGCGCAGAGAAATCCTGCGCCTTGTTTTGCATGGGGCAATGGCGGCCGGACTGGTCGCTGTTTTTGCCGCGCTGATTCTGTTTCTTGCTTCCCAGAGAGTGTATTCCGGCGTATCCGTCTCACAGATTGCCCAGATGGCATCGCAGGATGACACGAATTTCATCACGTTGGGGAACAATATTGTCTATTACAGCAAAAATGGGGCAAGCTGCCTGAATACAGGCGGTGATCTGGTGTGGAGCATTACATTCGAGCTGCAGAAGCCGCTGGTCTCCCGCGCCGGCGAGGTCCTCGCGATCGCGGACTACAATGGGAGCACCATTTATCTTCAGAATGCGGCGGGAACCATCGGATCGGTGAATACGAACATGCCCATCCGGGCGATGAGTGTGTCGGAAAGCGGCGAGGTTGCGGCGGTTCTTGCAGATACGGACGTGACCTGGGTATACCTGTTCGACGCATCCGGGAATACCATTGCCTATTTCAAAACAACAATGGGACAGTCCGGTTATCCTTTGAGCGTGAGCGTATCTCCAAACGGAGAGCTGGTCTGCGTCTCGCACCTTCTGGTCTCTGCGACAGGCACGAGTACCAGCATCGCATTCTATAATTTCGGAGATGTCGGACAGAATGTCGCGGAGAACAATGTCAGCGGCTTCAATTACGATAACGAAATCTTCCCGTTCACGGCATATCTGAGCAGCTCCAGCTGCGCAGCAGTGTCGGATTCACGGATCGTATTTTTTACCGGGAAGGAAATTCCGCAGAGCGGTGCCAATGCCATGTTCAGCGATCAGCTGGCGGGCGTCTATACCGGCGGGGAATATATCGGACTCCTTTTTCCGGATACCAGCGGGAGCTCTCAGTATAATCTTCAGATCTATGATGCTTCCGGAGAGAAAATCAGCACCATTCCCTTTACGATGGATTTCACGAATATCCAGATCGCGGGAAAGTGCGTGTACATCAACAATGATCAGGAATTGCAGATTTATACGGCAGAAGGCAGACAGCGCTACCAGGGAACCTTTGAGAAGGATGTCCGCGAGGTGGTGCCGCGCGCAGACGGCGCAGGAAAAATGTATCTGGTGACAGAGGACGGAATTGACCAGATGACATTACACTGATTCTGACGAGACCGCCAGAAATGATCTTCGCCCGGCAGGAGGCCCTTTTTATACGGCAGAGGGCAGACAGCATGCGTGCCCGGGTTCTTCGCACCTGGAAGGATACTCCCACGGTGTAGGAAGCCGGAAACTGAGATTGTGGCGGCAGGAGAAAAGAGTGACACCATATATTATTTTGATTCTGACAGTGGATGTACTGATCCTGATCGGAATGACGGTGCATGGAGCCCATCAGGGGTTTGCCAGACTGATTTCGAAGCTCATTGCGCTGATCGCATCCATCGCGGTTGTGATTCTGATATCTTCTATTGTGAATGGATATCGCGGGGAGAATACGTCCAATTTCCTGACAGGGATCATTCTGCTCATTGTTCTGGGAGCGGTATATAAGCTCATTCACATGGTTGTGACATCGATCCGTTTTCTTGCATGTCTGCCGATCCTGGCGGGAATTGATAAAGTATTCGGTGTGATTGCGGGATTTCTGGAGGGATTTGCCATCCTGTATATCGGAGAATATCTCCTGCGGATGTATCTGCTGCGCTAGACACAACACATTTCCGGAGGTGGCGGGCGGCAGCCATCCTGATTGAATATCTGGGAAAACAATACTGCCGGACGTCGGTTTTTCAGAATGCCGGACTTTGGAATATGGAGTGGAACTTGGGGAAAATATCCAAAAACGTTGTAGGCGGGAAGAGGAGACTACACTACAATTAGAGGTGTAACTAATTTTTTCACAAAAACGAAAATTACGATTGCATTTCGAAAACCCCAATGATAGAATACGATTCGTCGCTGATGAGGAAGCAACCGAAAAGGTGACAGATCAAGGCATTCGGAGCAAGGCGGAGCGGGAAACTCCACTGCAGCAAAGAACAGCAACAAGAAATTTTAAAAATTCTTGTTGACAAGGCTTTGAAGAAATGATAACCTAAACGAGTTGCTGCTGAGGAACACGAAGCGACAACGACCTGCCAGGCAGGGACACATCGA
>DAIMKA010000083.1:0-3142 GCA_036721955.1 Lachnospiraceae bacterium
GGATCTGTACGAGCTGGAACCGGATTGAATATGGATAGCTTTCGCAATCATCGCAGATTAGGAAAACTGCGCAGAATTCTATATCAGGTAAATCGGTACAGGGACGCGATGGCCCGGATGCAGGATGCGGAGCTTCGCGCGAAAACAGATGAATTCCGGAGAAGGCTTCAGGAGGGAGAATCGCTGGATTATCTTCTGCCGGAGGCCTATGCCGTGGTGCGGGAGGCATCGAAGCGTGTCCTTAAGATGTATCCTTATGATACGCAGGTGCTCGGAGGAATCGCGCTGCATCAGGGAAGAATCGCGGAAATGAAGACCGGAGAGGGCAAAACCCTGGTGGCATCCATGCCGCTGTATCTGAATGCACTGACGGGAAGAGGCTGCATTCTGGTGACAACGAACAGCTATCTGGCGGTTCGGGACGGCACACAGCTCGGTACCTTGTTCCGCTTCCTCGGAATCAGTCTGGAAATCGGCGTCAGCGATGTGCCCGGAACGAAGCTTACGGCGAAGGACAAGAAGAGAATTTACGGGGCCGATATTGTCTATACTACGAATTCGGCGCTCGGTTTTGATTACCTGCTGGAAAATCTTGCGGTTTCTCCGGAGGATCAGTATCTGCGGGAGTTTTACTATGTCATCATTGACGAGGCGGATGAAGTTCTGCTGGACAGTGCGCAGACGCCGCTGGTGGTTTCGGGTGCACCGAGGGTGCAGTCGAATCTGTATGAGACGGCAGATTACTTCGTATCGCTCCTGAAAGAGGGACGGGATTATGAGACGGAGGAACGCAGTGTCTGGCTGACAGAGGAGGGCATCCGGCGTGCCGAGCGGTATTTTTACCTGAAGGATCTGTATGCAGAGGAAAATTTCGAGACGGTCCGCCATATTTATCTGGCGCTGAAAGCGCATACGGCGTTTTGCCGGGATCGTCAGTATCTGGTGGAGAACAATAAGATTTATCTTCTGGATGCCAAAACAGGAAGGATTCTGCAGGATACGAAGCTTCGCGCCGGGCAGCATCAGGCCCTGGAAGCAAAGGAGCATGTGCCGATTACACAGGAAAGCCGGGCCATGGCGTCGGTGACGTATCAGAGCTTTTTCAACATGTTCGAGAAGAAAGCGGGGATGACCGGTACCGGGGCCGGAGATGAGGAAGAGTTCCGGCAGATTTATAACCTGGATGTTGTGGTGATTCCTACGAATAAAAGGACAATCCGAAAGGACTATCCGGACCGGTATTATACGACTCTGCGGGCGCAGATTCTTGCGGCCATGGATGAGCTCATCCGGGTTCATCGTACGGGACAGCCGGTTCTGATGATCACGAGTTCCATCAGCATGAGCGATGTGATATCGGAAATGCTGCTGCAGGAGGGAATTCCGCATAATGTGCTGAATGCCTACAATGCGGCGAAGGAGGCGGAGATCATCCGGGAGGCCGGTCAGAAGAACGCGGTGACGGTGGCAACCCGGCTGGCGGGACGCGGAACGGATATCCGTCTGGGAGAAGGTGTACGGGAGCTTGGCGGACTGGCCGTTCTGGGCGTTGGCAGGATGGAGAACCAAAGGCAGGAGCTGCAGGCAAGAGGAAGATCCGGAAGGCAGGGAGATCCCGGCTATTCGCGGTTTTATGTTTCATTGGAAGATGACGTTGTCATTCACCACGGACCGGATTCGCTGGAGCGGTTTCGGAGCGAAGACCGGAGAATCCGGTCACCGCGTCTGATCCGGATGATCAATCAGCGGATCTGCGAGGAGCAGGGGTGCAGCGCACGGCGCAGTACGATGGAATTCGGAGAAAGCATGCTGCAGCAGAGAAATCTGATTTATGGTCTGCGGCAGGAAATTCTGCGGGAGGAGGAGCCGAATCAAGAACGGTATCTGCAGATGGAGGGGACTGTCATTGACGAGTTTCTTCAGAAGGATCCGCTTCCGGACGCCGCGGAGGTTATGCGTTTTGTGCTCGATAATCTTTCTTATCGGATGGAGCTTCTGCCAAAGGAGCCGGAACTGCGTTCCAGGGAAGAAATCCGGCAATACCTGCTGAAACTGGCCGGTCAGTGTCTTGACCGGAAAGTGGCTTCGCTTCCGGAACCGGAACTTCGGTGCAGGTTCTTTCGCATGATGACACTGCGGGCTGTGGATGATGCCTGGATTGAAGAGGTGGACTATCTGCAGCAGCTCCGCACGACGATTTCGGGCAGAAGATATACCCAGAGAAATGTGATGTTTGACTACCACGAAGAAGCGTATCGTTCCTTTTGTAAGATGCAGAGGAAAATGTGCCGGGAGACGATGCGGAATATTCTGCTCGGTGAGATTATAAGAAAAAAGGATGGGAGCGTGCAGGTTCTGGTACCATAACCCGAAGCCGAACGATGTCAGCTTCGAGTTATCTGGAGCAGAACCCGTAAGCGAGTCTGCTGCCCCGTCGGAGAGTGCGCCTGCGCGAAAGTCTCCTCGGACATTGCGCAGTTTTCTGTGGGAACTGGGAGTTTACTTAGGATGATCTATAACTTTAATCGGGGAATCGGCTGGGCTTCCAGCGGCGTAGAGTATGCACAGGCGTATCGGGGAACGGTCCTTCGGAATGCCGGGATTTCGTGCCGGTTCATTTATACGGATATGTTCCGGGTGGATAACATCGCTCTGATGACAGAGAATATCGGCATTCCGGACGAGGAAGTGATCTGGCTGTATCAGTATTTCACGGATTATGCGGTAGCAAGGCCGTCCATATCCGTTCCGCGTTTTGAAGAGGAGATGCTTCCGGTATCGGAAAACGGAGCGAAGGATGCGGGAGCGTACCGGGTGAAAGAAGCGCCGGGACGGCGCGAATATCACTATGCGGACGGAATCCACATGGTATATGCCTATTACGCGCATGGAGACCGCAGGATTATTCAGAAGGCAGATTTTTTCTGCGGAAACAGGCTGACCCACGCCGAGTATTATTCGTATGGAAGAATTTTTACGGAATATTTTGCAGAGAAGAATGGAAAAATGACCTTGTTCCTGCGCCGCTTCTACAATGAAGACGGCAGCACGGCCTATGAGGAACATATGGACGGAGAGCGGCAGATTTTCCGGATGAAGGACCGCATTTTATACTCCAAGCAGGAATTGATCTGTGAAATGG
>DAIMKA010000083.1:3248-5477 GCA_036721955.1 Lachnospiraceae bacterium
GTCAATTTTCGGCATATGTGACGTCCACCGGAGCGCAGGCGGAGCTTCTGCGGGAGCAGTATGAGAAATATCGGGGAAGCAGTCCGTATATTGCAGCGGTTCCGGTAGGCAATCTGAAAGAATTAAAACGCCCGGAAAAGCCGAGAAAACAGCATGCACTCTGCACCGCATCCCGGCTTGCCGGCGAGAAGCACATTGACCTTCTGATTCGGGCGGCGGTTAAGGCACGAGAGAACATTCCGGATCTTACCCTGGACATTTATGGAAAAGGCGGACTGGAGCAGGAACTGAGGAAGCTGATCGCGGAGAATGAAGCGGATTCTTATATCCGTCTGATGGGCCAGCATGATATGACGGAGGTCTATCAGGAGTATTCGGGATACATTGCCGCTTCTTTCAGTGAAGGCTTTGGCCTTTCACTGATGGAGGCGGTCGGGTCCGGACTTCCGATGATCGGATTTGATGTTCCCTATGGCAATCAGACCTTTATTGCTGACGGTGAGAACGGATACCTTCTGCCGTATGCCCGCGAAGAGCAGGATGATGTCCGCACAGAGCGGTTGACGGGGGCAATTCTTCGCCTGTTCACGGAAGCGGATCAGGAGGCCTTCCGGCGAAAGTCCTATGAAATTGCAGAAGAATATCTGGAAGAAAAGGTCGCTGTAAAATGGAAGGAGCTGTTTGCAGAACTGGGGCAGAGCAGTCCTTCGGATGGGGAAAAAGTATCACAATGATTTTTTTGATGGATCATCCCGGAAGGGAAGCGTTTCTTTTATATCAGTCGCTGCAAAAAGCAGGATATTCGTTTCGGACGGTTGCATTGGAAGATGACGGATTTCTTCCGGAAGGCGTAGAGTCTCCTTACCGGTATTTTGGCGGATGGAAGAGGGAAAAACAGGCGGTCCCGCGTTATTTCAGCAGGCTGAAGGTTCCGGATCTGTGGGAAATCCGCAGTACCGGTACCGAGGGGAGCGTCTGGGATTATGAGACGAAGAGAGCGCAGATTCTTTATGCGGAGCCGGCCAGCCGCCGGTACATTCAGACAGTAAACTGGCTGGATTCTGCTGGGAAGAGCGTCTGGCAGGATCACTATGACGATGCGGGGAATCTGTATGCGCGCACGACCTGCGATGCAGAGGGGAGAGCGGTCCTGAGAAGCTATTATGCAGAAAACGGCGAAGAACGTCTTGTAGAAAATCTGCAGACGCACGTGATTCTTCTTCGTGAGAAAAAGGAAAACGGCAGGATGGAGGAGCACCTTTTTCGCGGGAAGGTAGAGTTCATCCTCTATTATCTTAAGAGAACGGAAGCAGACTGCAGCCGGATCTTTTTCAATTCTCTGAGTTATCCGCTGTTCGTGCAGAGACAGATCCGGTCAAGTGAAGTGTCCTTCGGAAAGCAGCATCCGGAAATCGGTTCGCAGACCGGGACACAGGAAATGCAGGAACGGGGAAGGGAGAACAGAAAGTCCGGTGGAGATGTCCTGTTCTGGCAGGAGGATATCTACGGAAAACTTCCGGGCAATATGGTGACGGTGCTGAATGATCCGATGGGAGTCACGCGGATTGCCGTGCAGTCGCCGGAAGTTTTTGATAAAATCCGGGAGCAGGCTCGTGATCATGCCGTGGAAAACGGCATTGCGGATGCAGAAAAGGCAGAGCAGGTTTTCCGACCTGTTGGACAGATCTATCTCATTGCGGATCCCGTCAAAGAGAAAAGGAGTATCTGTGTCCTCACGAATTCGGATGACATAGAACATCTTTCGGAACTGACAGGGGCGCTTCCTCAGTATACATTTCGGATCGGGGCGCTGACAGAGATGTCGGACAAGCTGATGGCGATGGGCAGGAAGCCAAACGTTTTTCTTTACCCGGGAATGGGCGAGAAGCTGGCGCAGCGCCTTCTGGAAGAAAGCGAGTTTTATCTGGATATCAATCACGGAAATGAAATTGTGGATGCAGTCTGGAATGCCTGGCTGCAGCGGTCTGTGATTTTTGCATTTTGCGAAACCGTGCACAATCCGGCTTATGTACCTGCGGAGAATATTGCTGCCGCTGACGATTGGGACAATCTGGCCCGGAGAATCCGCGAGGCAGGCGAATTCGATGGAGTTCGGGAGCAGATCCTTCAGAGGCAGGATGCATGGGCGATGCGAATGACGGCAGAGGATTACAAGAGACTTCTGGGATGAAAATTTTTTCTATGGAAAAACGGGCGTCAGGCAGTTGG
>DAIMKA010000083.1:5487-7947 GCA_036721955.1 Lachnospiraceae bacterium
AGATGTCAGGGCGTTGCAGATGCAGAAAATATGAAAAAAGAAGGCGCAGGAATCATGCGAGAGAACCATCAGGAAGAGAATCAGGAAAACAAAACACTGCTTTCACAGAGCATCAATGCGAAGCTGTCGCAGATGGAGGAAGAGAACCGGCAGGAACGCACTCACTCCAATAAGAAGAAAAAAGCTGTGACGCTGCTCCTGTCGCTGGTGATACTCGTCTCGATGATTATCGGGATCATAAGCCGCGGATGAAGATTCGCGGCTGCAACGGTGTGAGTGTGAAAATGTTCTGTAGCGGCGATGTGAGTGTGCAGCTGTCCTGCGGGTCAGAGGATACGGGCGCAGGACCCCTCGGAAAGTGGACGCTGTGCGGAAATGGTGTTAAAGTTTACAGTGTGTATGCGATGCCGGTATCCGATAGCGGCATCCGGCACAGAATAATATCGATCATCATGATTGCAGCCTGGGATGACCGTGAAAACGGGACCGTGCTGTGATGATACCAAAGGAGAAATCGATGGATCTTTACGAGAAGCTCGTCAATAAGGAAGAAAAGCTTGCGCTGGTCGGTCTTGGCTATGTGGGAATGCCGATCGCGGTAGCATTTGCAAAGAAGATCAATGTCATCGGCTTTGATTTCAACGAGGCCAAGATTGAGAAGTACCGGAACGGAATTGATCCCACCAATGAAGTGGGAAACGAAGCCGTGAAGGAGACCACGGTGGAGTTTACCGCGGACCCTGCGAGACTGAAGGAAGCGAAATTCATCATTGTTGCGGTCCCGACACCGGTCAACCCGGACCATACGCCGGATCTGACGCCGGTGGAGGGAGCAAGCCGCTTCGTCGGTCAGAACCTCACGAAGGGAACCGTGGTTGTATTTGAGTCGACGGTTTATCCCGGTGTGACCGAGGAGACCTGTGTCCCGATCATCGAGAAAGAGTCGGGACTGAAGTGCGGAACCGACTGGAAGATCGGTTATTCTCCGGAGCGGATCAACCCCGGTGACAAGGTTCACCGTCTGAACACGATCAAGAAGATTGTGTCCGGCATGGATGCCGAGACTCTGGATACCGTGGCGAAGGTATATGAGCTGGTGGTTGATGCGGGAGTGCACCGCGCGGAATCCATTCAGGTTGCGGAGGCCGCGAAGGTGATTGAGAACAGCCAGCGCGATATCAATATTGCCTTCATGAATGAGCTGTCCATCATTTTCCATAAGATGGGCATTGATACCAAGGCCGTTCTGGAGGCGGCAGGAACGAAGTGGAACTTCTTGAATTTCCGCCCGGGACTGGTCGGCGGTCACTGCATCGGCATTGACCCGTATTATCTGACCTACCGTGCGGAGCAGTTCGGCTATCACTCCCAGATCATTCTGTCGGGAAGACGAATCAACGATGACATGGGCAAGTACTGTGCGGAGAGCCTGGTGAAGCTTCTGATCCGGAACGATCTTCCGGTGAAGCATGCCAGAGTCGCGATCCTCGGATTCACCTTCAAGGAAAACTGCCCGGACACCAGAAATACCAAGGTCATTGATATCTACAAGGAGCTCGGCGAGTACGGCATTACGCCGATTGTCGTGGATCCGGAGGCGGATGCTGAGGAGGCGAAGCACCTTTATGGCATTGAATTCCAGACCATGGATGATGTGAAGAACATGGATGCCGTTCTGATTGCCGTGAAGCACAGAGAATTCGAGAACTGGGGAGCAGAGGACATTGCGAAGTTCTACAATCCGGAACATAAGACAAAGGTTTTCGTTGATCTGAAGGGAATCTTTGACAAGAGAGATTATCCGGCTCCGGAGTGGGATTACTGGAGGCTCTGATGACAGAGGATGTCTCAATCACCATAAAAGGTTATCACGATATTGACGGCTCCTGTCAGGAGCCGGTCATTACGAGTGCCCGTGGGAAGTATTACTTCCGCAACGGGCACCATTTTGTATCTTATGAGGAGCAGACGGTAGAGGGAGAGAAGCCGTCCAGAAGCCTTGTGAAATTCAGCGCGGATTATCTTGGAATCCACAGGAAGGGAGATTATCCGTCACAGATGGAATTCGAGGAAGGAAAGCGGAACCTCTCTCATTACCGGACGCCGGCAGGCGATCTGGAATTCGGCGTAGAGGCCGAGAAAATCTCGGTTCACGAGGAAGAAGGAAAACTGGAGGCAGAGGTGGTTTATTCCCTTCATTCCGGAGATGTGCGGATTCAGAAGAGCCGCGTGGTGGTAACGGTAGAGAATATTGAAAGACAGCATCCAGAGTAAGCGGATGAAGAGACTTTGGGAAGAAAAAATGTCAGGAAACACCAGGAGAGAACCGGTGGGGAGAATTTCAGAAGAAAACTCTGAGAGCAAAGAGATGAGTATGAATAAGCCAATCCGGATTCTTCATATCGTTGGGGCCATGTACCCGGGCGGTATGGAGAATTTTATTATGAATCTGTACCGCAA
>DAIMKA010000084.1:0-7919 GCA_036721955.1 Lachnospiraceae bacterium
AAGATTGCCCTCGGCTTTACCTTGGATGAGATCAAAAACGCGGTGACCGGCAAGACCTATGCGTCGTTCGAGCCCGCGCTGGACTACTGCGTGGTGAAGTTCCCCCGCCTTCCGTTCGACAAGTTCATTCATGCGAAGAGAACGCTGACGACACAGATGAAGGCAACCGGCGAGGTCATGAGCATCTGCACGAACTTCGAGGGCGGCCTCATGAAGGCCATCCGCTCCCTGGAGCAGCACGTGGATGCGCTGGACAGCTACGATTTCAGCCACCTCTCCAAGGAGGAGCTGTTCGTCCGCATGACGGTTGTGGATGATCAGAGAATCTGGGTGATCGCGGAGGCTCTCCGCAAGGGAATTTCCCGCCAGACAATTCATGAGATCACCATGGTGGACGAGTGGTTCATTGACAAGATCCACAACCTCGTCCGCATGGAAGAGAAGCTCAAGAAGGGCCCTCTGACCAAGGACCTTCTGGCAGAGGCCAAGCGCATGGAATTCCCGGACAGTGTGATCGCGCGCTGGACCGGCATTCCGGAGGAAGAGGTCGCGAAGCTTCGCTATGACAACGGCATCACGGCCCGGTACAAGATGGTGGATACGTGTGCCGCGGAGTTCGAGGCACAGACCCCGTACTTCTATTCGGTCTACAACACCTCGGACACGGATGAGGCGAAGGAGCGCGTTACCAGTCGGAAGAAGATTCTGGTTCTCGGCTCCGGCCCGATCCGGATCGGGCAGGGCATCGAGTTCGACTACTGCTCTGTGCATGCGACTTGGGCTTTTGCCAAAGAAGGCTATGAGACCATCATTATCAACAACAACCCGGAGACGGTCTCCACGGACTTCGACATCGCGGACAAGCTGTATTTCGAGCCGCTGACACCGGAGGATGTGAAGAATGTCGTGGACATCGAGCATCCGGATTACGCGGTGGTTCAGTTCGGCGGACAGACCGCCATCAAGCTGACCATGAGCCTGACGAAGATGGGCGTTCCGATTCTGGGTACCGATGCCAAGGATGTGGACGCCGCGGAGGACCGTGAGATTTTCGACGAAGTCCTTCAGAAGTGCGGGATCAAGCGCGCTGCCGGTGCAACGGTCTATACCGCAGAAGAGGCAAAAGAGGTGGCGCACCGCCTCGGCTATCCGGTACTGGTTCGTCCCAGCTATGTTCTGGGCGGCCAGGGCATGCAGATCGCGATTTCCGACGAGGAAATCGAGCAGTTCATGGCGGTCATCAACCGCTACACGCAGGAGCATCCGATTCTGGTCGACAAGTATCTGCAGGGAACAGAGACCGAGGTTGATGCGGTCTGCGACGGCGAGAACATTCTGATCCCCGGCATCATGGAGCACATTGAGCGCTCCGGCGTGCATTCCGGCGATTCGATTTCGGTTTATCCGTCCCAGACGCTCTCGGAGCATGTCAAGGAGACGATCGCGGAATACACGAGAAGGCTTGCGAAGGAGCTGCACATCATCGGTCTGATCAATGTACAGTTCATCGCGGTGGGTGAAGAGGTTTATATCATCGAGGCGAACCCCCGCTCTTCCAGAACCGTGCCGTACATCAGCAAGGTGACCGGAATCCCGATTGTGGATCTGGCGGCGAAGTGCATGCTCGGCCACAAGCTGACGGAGATGGGCTATCAGCCGGGACTCCAGCCCGAGGCCGGAACCATTGCCATCAAGATGCCTGTTTTCTCCACGGAGAAGATCCGCGGCGCGGAGATTTCCGTGGGACCGGAGATGAAGTCCACCGGCGAGTGCCTCGGCATCTCGAAGGATTTCAACGAGGCTCTGTACAAGGCCTTCATGGGATCCGGCGTGAGCCTTCCGAAGCACAAGCAGATGATCATTACCGTCAAGGATGCCGACAAGGGCGAGATCATTGACATTGCGCGGCGCTATGAGAAGCTGGGCTACATCATTTACTCCACGCGCCGCACGGCGGAGACCCTTCAGGAGAATGGCGTTCACGCGAGGAAGGTCAACCGCATCGGTCAGGAGTCCCCGACCGTCATGGACCTTCTGCTGGGACATAAGATTGACCTTGTCATTGATACGCCGACGCAGGGCCATGACAAGAACCGTGACGGATTCCTGATCCGCCGCACGGCCATTGAGACCGGTGTCACCACGATCACCTCGCTGGATACCGCGAGGGCGCTGGTTTCTTCCCTGGAGCATCAGGCGGAGGAGACGGACCTCAGCATCATTGATATTGCGAAACTATAATGGCGAACCGGATCAATTACAGTAAAGAACTGGATAAGATTGTGGAGCAGGACAGGGAGCAGGGGCGGATACCGTCCCTGCTCCTGCAGGTCTGCTGCGCTCCCTGCTCGAGCTACTGTCTGGAGTATCTGCGGGAAGATTTCCGCGTGACGGTTCTGTATTACAACCCGAACATTTCGGAGCGGGCGGAATTCGAGAAACGGAAGGCGGAGGAGAAGCGTCTGATCGAAGAGTACAACCGGCAGGTGGAGGAGCAGGATTTTGACGGAATGAACTCCACGAGCCGGGCGCAGAGGATCGACATTCTGGAATGCGCGTATGACGGCGAGGTCTACGAACAGGCCGTCCGCGGACTGGAGGACTGCCCCGAAGGGGGAGACCGCTGCAGCGTCTGCTTTGCCCTTCGTCTCGGGAAGACGGCGGAGCTTGCGGCAGCGGGAGGGTACGAGTGCTTCACCACGACGCTTACGATTTCACCGCTGAAGGATGCGGCCCGTCTCAACCGGATCGGCGAAGAGATGGGGGAAAAGTACGGCGTGATGTGGCTGCCCTCCGACTTCAAGAAGAAAAACGGCTACAAGCGTTCCATTGAGCTCTCGCACCGGTTCGATCTGTACCGGCAGAACTACTGCGGCTGCAGATTCTCGCGCGGCGGGAGGAAAACGGTGCGGATTCCTCAAGGTAAAACGGAACACAGTCCGGAACACAGCTGACGGATGTCCCGGGGACCGGGAGAAAAGGCAGTCTGACCGTTTGACTGCAAATCGGAGAAAGCCTGCGTGAGCGCCGGCATGTGACAGGACAGGAAAGGAAAAAGAAAAACTATGAAACAGTTGCTGGAAACACTGACAGAGGAGATGGGAAAGGCATTTGCGGCGGCAGGGTATGACGCTGCGATGGGCAAGGTGGGAGTTTCCGCCCGCCCGGATCTTGCCGAGTATCAGTGCAACGGGGCAATGGCCGGCGCAAAGCAGTACCACAAGGCCCCGTTCATGATTGCGGAGGATGTGGCAGCACATCTTCAGGATTCGGATATTTTCAAGGATGTTGCTGTGGTAAAGCCCGGTTTCATCAATCTGAATGTGAAGGAATCCTGGCTGCGGGCTTATTTACAGGAGATGACCGAATCGGTCAAATTCGGAATGCCGCTCCCGGAGAAGCCGAAGACGGTCATTCTGGACTACGGCGGACCGAATGTGGCGAAGCCCCTTCACGTGGGACATCTCCGTTCCGCGGTCATCGGAGAAGCGGTCAAGAGAATTGTCCGTTATCACGGCGATAAGGCAATCGGTGACATTCATCTCGGGGACTGGGGCCTTCAGATGGGCCTGGTCATCACGGAGCTGAAGCACCGCTATCCGGAGCTGCCTTATTTTGACGAGTCGTTTGAGGGCGAGTATCCCCGGGAAGCTCCCTTCACCGTCAGCGATCTGGAGGAGATCTATCCGTTCGCGAGCGGAAAGTCGAAGGAGGACGAGGCCTATCACGCAGAGGCTCTGGAGAACACGCACAAGCTTCAGGAAGGAAACCGCGGCTATCGGGCTCTCTGGAAGCACATCATGAATGTCTCCGTGGCGGACATGAAGCGCAACTATGAGAATCTGAATGTGACCTTCGATCTCTGGAACGGAGAATCCACCGTCAACGATCTGATCGGACCGATGGTGGAGAAGATGAAGAAGGACGGCAAGGCCTACGAGAGCGAGGGCGCGCTGGTGGTCGATGTGGCAGAGGAAACCGACGCGAAGGAGGTTCCGCCCTGCATGATCTTAAAGAGCGACGGCGCGGCGCTGTACACGACAACGGATCTTGCGACGATTCAGGACCGGCGCGACACCTATCATCCGGACGAGATCATTTACATCACGGACAAGCGGCAGGCCCTTCACTTCATTCAGGTGTTCCGCGCGGCGAAGAAATGCGGCCTCTGTGATGAGAAGACGGAGCTTCGCCACATCGGCTTCGGAACCGTAAACGGCAAGGACGGCAAGCCGTTCAAGACGAGGGACGGCGGCGTCATGCGTCTGGAGACGCTCATCTCGGATATCAATGAGGAGATGAGGAAAAAGATTGAGACCAATCCGGAAATCACCGGTGAAGAAGCCGCGGATACCGCGAGGAAGGTGGCACTTGCCGCCATCAAGTACGGAGATTTGTCGAACCAGGCATCCAAGGATTATATTTTCGACACCGAGAAGTTCACCTCCTTCGAGGGAGATACCGGCCCGTACATCCTGTACACGATTGTCCGGATCAAGTCGATCCTGGCCAAGTATCAGGCGGCGGGAGGCAAAAATCCTGCGGAGCTGAAGATCGCGGAGCCGAAGAGCAAAGCCGAGAAGAGTCTGATGCAGGACATCGCCGGATTCGGAGCCATGATGGAGGGCGCTTACGAGGAGTGCGCACCGCACCGTATCTGCGCTTACATTTATCAGCTGTCCAATGACTTCAACAGCTTCTACCATGGAACGAGAATCCTGGCGGAAGAGGATGAAGCCAGGAAGGAAGGCTGGATTGCGCTTCTGAAGCTGACGAAGGACATTCTGGAAACGTGCATCGACGTCCTCGGCTTCTCCGCCCCGGAAAGGATGTAAGTGCGAAGCACGGGGCAATCCGTTGGTTTCATGAGGAATGTCAGTGCCCCATGCATGAGTGCGCAGGAACAGCAGTTGATGGCAGGAAGAAAAAGAGGAGGGATTCGCCATGGAGATGGATGATTTTCTGAAGGCCGGCAGCGACATCATGAAAGACGTGTCCAGGGCGGTGGAATCCGGCGATTATTCGGGCCTGAGCGGATCCATCAGGGACCGTGTGACACAGGTGACGGATCAGCTCGGTGAGGACGTGGCGCAGGGAGCCAGGAATTTTGCCGAGGCGGTGACCACCGGAAAGGTGTCGGGGACATCGTCTGCAGGCACTGACCGGAAGACCGCCGGCGCTGCCGGGAAGGACGGTGCGAAAAAGGGCAGGAATTACTTCCTGCAGCGAAGGCCGGGGCGCAGCAGCGGAAGCGGCAAGAAAATTGCAGGAATCCTGCTGGCGATTTTGCCGGGCGGAATGACGGCAGTCTGGCTTCTGGCGGCTCTTCTGATGGCAGTTACGGGAGAGGGAAGCAGCGCGCTGGGCGGCCTCGTTCTCGCCCTGTTCTCCGGTGTCATCACGATGGCCTGTGCTCTTCTTGCGAGAAGCGGCTCAAAAGAACAGAAGCTGGTGAGCCGTTACTATCAGTACGGTGAACTGATCGGGAAGAACCGGGAATACTTCTCTGTGGCGGAACTCGCCCAGAAGGCCGGCGTTTCCGAGGAAGAGGTCTGTGACGACATTCTCCGGATGCGGGCGGCGGGATATCTGCCCTATGCCGTGCTGGACCGCAATAAGACCACGGTGATTCTCACCGACCGCATGTACAAGGAATATGCGAACGCGGAGAAAGCCCGGCAGGAGCGTGAGGAGGAAGAGAGAATCCGCTCCATGCAGAATGCGGCGGCTCCGCAGGGACAGGCGGAGAGCTGGGAGAGCGCAGAGAAGAACGTCGCAGAGGCGGAGGCCAGGGCACATGCGGAGAGGACGGAGAATCCTGCTGCCGGTGCAGATGCCGCAGGGGTGAGCCGGGGAACACAGAAAGAGAAGGAGAACGCACAGGGCCAATACAGCGCCGAGCAGGCGGCACTTCTTGCGGAAGGACAGAGCTACATTGTTCAGATCCGTGCGATCAATGACCGCATTCCAGACACGGAGGAAATGTCCGACAAGCTGTACCAGCTGGAGGACATCATGCGCCGGATTTTCGCGCAGGTGAAGAAGAATCCGTCCAAGGCGAAGGATCTGCGCAGGCTCATGAACTATTATCTGCCGACGACCACCAAGCTCCTTGGCGCGTACGCGGATCTGAACGAGCAGCCGGAGGCGGGCGAGAACATCCGCGAGACGAAGCGCCAGATTGAGGATTCCATGGACATCATCAATCATGCGTTCGGAAAGCTTCTGGATGATATGTTCCAGGAGCAGGCGTGGGATCTGTCCTCGGACCTCAATGTCATGAAGACGATGATGGCGCAGGACGGTCTGACGGAGGGCGACTCCGCCTGGGCAGCGAAGGCAGGAACCTCTCCGGCGGGAGAGACGACGGACGGTCAGGCCGCGGGTGCCGGAGAAAAGAAGGATGCGGATGATGCTGCGAAGGAGGCGGAGGAAGCCTTTGTCATGAACAGCGAAGGCGGGAAAATCCCTCTCTCAGAGGCGGAAAACCTGTAGATCCGGAATGCTGCAGATTCAAGATGCAGAGAAAAACACCCTCTTTTTTAAGTTGCAGCAGCCAGTCCGGAAAGGCCTTCTGCAATTACAGAAAACGAATCGGCAAACGCAACAGAAAAGGCAGGCGCATGAAATCAGAGCTTCATGCACCTGCCTTTTGTAACTGATTCTGTGCGGAACAGTTACTGCCTCTTATTTCAGGAACCTGCCGGGAGACCTGCGAGCTTCTTCCACTTCCCGCTCCGGTAGCGCAGAAGGAAGAAGATGATGCGGCAGATCCAGTCGACCACCATGGCGATCCAGACGCCGACGGCTCCCATGCCGAAATTCACGCCGAGAATGTAGGAGAGCACGATCCGGAAAATGAACATGGACGCAATGGAGACGATCATGGTGTAGCGGACATCATTGCAGGCGCGCAGCATGTTCGGGAAAACGAAGGCAAGCGGCCACAGGAACATGGCACAGCCCGTGTGGATGACAACGAGCTTCCAGGTCAGGACCGTTGCCTCCTGCGAGAGGTTGAAAACAGACAGAATCGGGTTCAGGAAGAAAATCAGCGAACCGTCCAGAATGACCGAAGGAATGTAGGTGATGAGGAGAATTTTCTTCAGATAATAGCGGATCTGAACCTCGGACCCCGCGCCGACGCACTGTCCGATGACGGTAATCATGGCAAGGCTGGTGGCCTGCCCGATGATGACGCCGACGCTGTCCAGGCTGTTGGCAACGCCGTTTGCCGCGATCTGCGAGGTGCCGAACAGGGCGATGATGGAAACGACGAGAATCCGGCCGAGCTGGAAAATGCCGTTCTCCGTTCCGCTCGGGATTCCGATGTAGAGAATTTTGCGGATGACGGACCACCTGGGCTTTACGAAGAAAGAAGAAAGATAAATTTCCTGCCGGGGCCTGCGCAGAAGCACATAGAGAATCAGGGCGCCGGCGGCGCGGGAAATGAGCGACGGAATCGCGACACCGGCCGTTCCCAGATGCAGGACGAAGACACCGATGGCATTGCCGACGACATTGATGATGTTGACGATCACCGCGGTTTTCAGAGTGATGGCGGCGTTTCCCATCGAGCGGAACAGCGCGGCACAGGCGTTGTAGACGGCGAGGAACGGGAAGGAGAGCGCGGAGATCAGAAAGTAAACCAGCGCGTTCTGCATGACATCGTCCTCAATTCCGCCGAAGAAAAGGCGCAGAAGCGGTTCTTTGACTGCAATGGTCAACAGCATGACGCCGAGGCCGAGAGCCAGAACGGTGAGAAGCAGCTGGGCAGCGGAGTCCCGGGCCCTCTCCGGATGCCGGGCTCCGAGATACTGGGAGGTCACGACCGCTCCGCCTGTTGCGAGTGCGGAGAAGATCGCGAATACCAGATTGTTGATCATGTCAACGAGGGAAACACCGGAAACCGCGGCCTC
>DAIMKA010000085.1:0-7838 GCA_036721955.1 Lachnospiraceae bacterium
AGAAGATTCTTCAGAAGGTCATTGACAAGCACGGCACCTTCAAGTGCGCCGAGGTTCTGGACCTGATCAAGGCGATGGGCTACAAGTGGTCCACGATCGCCTGCATGACCATCTCCATCGCGGACATTCTCGTTCCGAAGGAGAAGAAGGACCTGCTGGAAGAGGCACAGAAGACCGTTGACCAGATTTCCAAGAACTACAGAAGAGGTCTGGTAACCGAGGAAGAGCGTTACCGCGCAGTCGTAGAGACCTGGACGAAGATCGATAACCGTCTGACGGATGCCCTTCTGAACTCGCTGGACAAGTACAACAACATCTTCATGATGGCGGATTCCGGTGCGCGAGGATCCAGCCAGCAGATCAAGCAGCTGGCCGGCATGCGAGGCCTGATGTCGGATACGAGCGGACGTACCATCGAGCTGCCCATCAAGTCGAACTTCCGCGAGGGACTGGATGTACTGGAGTACTTCATTTCGGCACACGGCGCCCGCAAGGGAATGTCGGATATTGCGCTTCGTACCGCAGACTCCGGTTACCTGACGCGTCGAATGGTTGATGTCTCTCAGGAGCTGATCATTCGTGAGATTGACTGCTCGGAAGGCAAGGAAGTGATCCCCGGCATGTACGTCAAGGCGTTCATGGACGGCAAGGAGAACATCGAAAGCCTCAAGGACCGCATCACGGGACGCGTATCCTGTGAGGAGATCCGGGATGCCGAAGGCAATGTCCTGGTGAAGAAGAACCACATGATCACCCCGAGCCGCGCGGAGGCCATTCTGTCGAAGGGCCTGAACGCGAAGGGCGAGCCGATTGATCCTCTGAAGGATGCCGTCAAGATCCGTACCATCCTGACCTGCCGCAGCCACCTTGGCATCTGCGCGAAGTGCTATGGCTCGAACATGGCGACCGGTGAGATGGTTCAGGTCGGTGAGGCAGTCGGAATCATCGCGGCGCAGTCCATCGGTGAGCCCGGTACCCAGCTGACGATGAGAAACTTCCACTCCGGCGGTGTCGCGGGCGGCGCGGATATCACACAGGGTCTTCCCCGTGTCGAGGAGCTGTTCGAAGCACGTAAGCCGAAGGGACTTGCCATTATCTCGGATATCGCCGGAACGGTTGAGGTCAGAGACAGCAAGAAGCAGCGGTCGGTTGTCGTCACCAACGACGAGGACGGAGAGTCGAAGGAATATGCAATTCCCTACGGCTTCCGCATCAAGGTTCAGGATAAGCAGGTGATTGAGGCCGGCGATGAGCTGACGGAAGGTTCGGTCAACCCGCACGATCTTCTGAAGATCAAGGGTGTCCGCGCCGTACAGGATTACCTGCTGCGTGAGGTACAGAGAGTGTACCGTCTGCAGGGCGTTGATATCTGCGACAAGCACGTTGAGATCATTGTCCGCTCGATGCTGAAGAAGGTCCGCATCGAAGAGCCCGGAGACACGAGCTTCCTTCCGGGAAGCCTGATCGATTTCCTGGACTTCGAGGAAGAGAACGAGCGCCTGACCGAGGAAGGCAAGGAGCCCGCAAAGGGAACCCGCATCATTCTCGGCATCACGAAGTCGGCTCTGGCAACGGATTCCTTCCTGTCGGCAGCCTCCTTCCAGGAGACGACAAGAGTTCTGACGGATGCGGCAATCCGCGGCAAGGTCGATCCTCTGATCGGTCTGAAGGAGAACGTCATCATCGGTAAGCTGATTCCGGCAGGTACCGGCATGAAGCGCTACCGCTACACGAAGCTGAATACGGATGCCCGCCTGGCAGCCCAGACGGCACTTCTGGATCAGGATATCCTGGATTCCGAGGATTCGGATGCTCCGGCATCGGAGAATACGGATACTGTTTCGGATGTGGACCTTCCGGAAGAGGAGCAGGCAGAGGACACCGTGATCACGACGGAGGATGAGGAGTAAAAATCCGCCTTATCATAAAAATACGTTGACAACGAGCGTTCCGATGCGTAAACTTAGAGCGATGTGCATACAGGCACATCGCTCTTTTGCTGTCTTTTATACGATCAGAAGGAAGGCAGCGGGAGCAGAACATATTCCTGTCCGGCCTGGGTTAACAGGCGGGACAAATCTAACAAGGAGGTAATCAGAATGCCGACATTTAACCAGCTGGTAAGAAAGGGACGTGAGGTTTCTACCAAGAAATCCAAGGCACCCGCACTGCAGGTAGGATTCAACTCTCTGAAGAAGAAGCAGATCGCACAGGCTGCTCCGCAGAAGAGAGGTGTCTGCACCGCAGTCAAGACCGCAACCCCGAAGAAGCCGAACTCTGCTCTTCGTAAGATCGCCAGAGTACGTCTTTCCAACGGAATGGAAGTCACTTCCTATATTCCGGGCGAGGGACACAATCTGCAGGAGCACTCCGTTGTCATGATCCGTGGCGGACGTGTAAAGGATCTTCCCGGTACCAGATACCACATTATCCGTGGTACTCTCGATACTGCCGGAGTTGCAAACCGCAAGCAGGCCCGCTCCAAGTATGGTGCAAAGAGACCGAAAGCTGCAAAATAATACTTTCTAAATGTATGGTGATGTTGGAATCTGGTTTCGATAGATTTCTGTACGGAAATCCTTCGCGGTCCTTCGGATGCAGATGCTGCGCCGGACCGGACGGGTGTTGGAACCTGATCGCCAGCATGGACACATCAAATTAGTGAGTACCTGTGAATTATCCACTGGAAGGCTGATCACACGGAATGACGGTCGGCCCGACACACATTGATAAGGAGGGAAGTATCATGCCGCGTAAAGGACATGTACAGAAGAGAGATGTATTAGCAGACCCCTTATACAACAGCAAGGTCGTAACCAAACTTGTAAACAGCATTATGCTGGATGGCAAGAAGGGTGTTGCCCAGAAGATTGTATATGGAGCATTTGCTCAGGTAGAAGAGAAGGCAGGCAAGCCGGCACTTGAGGTATTCGAGGGTGCAATGAACAACGTAATGCCTGCACTGGAAGTTAAGGCAAGACGTATCGGCGGCGCTACGTATCAGGTACCGATTGAGGTTCGTCCTGAGCGTAGACAGGCTCTGGCACTGCGCTGGATCACCATGTTCTCCCGCAAGAGAGGCGAGAAGAACATGGAGGACAAGCTTGCAGGCGAGATCCTCGATGCGTACAACAACACGGGCGCTTCCGTAAAGCGTAAGGAAGACATGCACAAGATGGCAGATGCAAACAGAGCATTCTCTCATTACAAATTCTGATCGGAGAGAATCGGTTGGGCATTGATTCCCGCATGAGAGCTTCCGGAAGACAGGCAGCTGTTTTCCGGAGGAAGGACGCGGGGTTTGCTAGGAGGAAAAACCTGTGGCAGAAAAAAGACAGTATCCCCTGGAGAGAACCAGGAACATCGGTATCATGGCTCATATCGATGCAGGTAAGACCACTCTGACCGAGCGTATCCTGTATTATACCGGTGTTAACTACAAGATCGGTGAGACACACGACGGTACTGCAACCATGGACTACATGGAGCAGGAGCAGGAGCGTGGTATCACCATCACGTCCGCGGCAACCACCTGCCATTGGACGGAAGAGGATCACCACAAGAAAAAGGCGGGCGCTCTCGAGCACCGTATCAATATCATTGATACCCCCGGACACGTAGACTTCACCGTAGAGGTTGAGCGTTCTCTTCGTGTTCTGGACGGCGCGGTAGGTGTTTTCTCTGCAAAGGGCGGTGTTGAGCCTCAGTCTGAGAACGTATGGCGTCAGGCTGATACCTACAACGTTCCCCGTATGGCATTTGTCAACAAGATGGATGTCATCGGCGCAGACTATTACGGCTGCGTAGACCAGATCAAGAACAGACTGGGCAAGAACCCCATCATGATCAACATCCCGATCGGTAAGGAAGACACCTACATCGGACTGATCGATCTGTTCGAGATGGAAGCTTACTATTATAAGAACGATGACGGAACCGACATCGAGATCACGGAGATCCCGGATGACCTGAAGGACGAGGCTCAGATGTACCACGATCAGATGATCGAGCAGATCTGCTCTCTGGATGACGATCTGATGGAGCAGTATCTCGAGGGTGAGGAGCCGTCTGTGGACGCACTGCGGAAGGTTCTTCGCAAGGCGACCTGCACCTGCCAGGCAGTTCCGGTATGCTGCGGATCCGCTTACAAGAACAAGGGTGTTCAGAAGTGCCTCGATGCCATCATCGAGTACATGCCTTCTCCGCTTGATATTCCTCCGATCAAGGGAACGGACCTTGACGGAAACGAAGTCGAGAGACATTCTTCGGACAGCGAGCCTTTCTCCGCTCTTGCATTCAAGATTATTTCCGATCCGTTCGTCGGAAAGCTCGCATTCATGCGTGTTTATTCCGGTACCTGCAAGGCCGGCTCTTACGTTCTGAACTCCACCAAGGATAAGAAGGAACGTGTAGGCCGTATCCTTCAGATGCATGCGAACAAGAGATCCGAGCTGGATGAGGTATTCTCCGGTGATATCGCTGCGGCAGTAGGTCTGAAGGTCACCACGACCGGTGATACCCTCTGCGACGAAAATGCTCCGGTTATTCTGGAGTCCATGGAGTTCCCGGATCCGGTTATCGAGCTCGCAATCGAGCCCAAGACCAAGGCGGGCCAGGATAAGCTGACCGACGCGCTGCAGAAGCTGTCGGAAGAGGATCCTACCTTCCAGGCTCACACGAACACCGAGACCGGCCAGACCATCATCGCCGGCATGGGTGAGCTTCACCTTGAGATCATTGTTGACCGTCTGCTCCGTGAGTTCCACGTAGAGGCAAACGTCGGTGCTCCGCAGGTTGCCTATAAGGAAACCTTCACGAAGCCGGTTGACCAGGAATACAAGTATGCGAAGCAGTCCGGCGGACGTGGTCAGTACGGACATTGTAAAGTCAAGTTCGAGCCTATGGATCCGAACGGCGAGGAAACCTACAAGTTCGACAACGCGGTTGTCGGCGGTAACATTCCGAAGGAGTATATCCCGGCCGTCGGAGAAGGTATTGAAGAGGCCATGAAGGCAGGAAACCTCGGCGGGTTCCCGGTTGTCGGCGTTCACGCTACGGTTTACGACGGATCCTATCACGAAGTCGACTCCTCCGAGATGGCATTCCACATTGCCGGATCCATGTGCTTCAAGGAAGCCATGAAGAAGGCAGAGCCGGTTCTTCTGGAGCCTGTCATGAAGGTTGAGGTTACCATGCCTGAGGAATACATGGGCGATGTCATCGGAGATATGAACTCCAGACGCGGACGTGTAACCGGTATGGAAGACATCGGCGGCGGCAAGCAGGTCAACGGATTCGTTCCGCTGGCACAGATGTTCGGTTATGCAACCGATCTTCGTTCCATGACCCAGGGCCGCGGCAACTACTCCATGTTCTTCGAAAAGTACGAGCCCGTACCGAAGAACATTGCGGAGAAGGTACTGAACGACGCGAACAAGGACAAGGCATAATCCGCACGGAAGGCCTGGCCTGAGGGGAGGAAGCACCGAAAAGAGGTACTTAATCCTTGCGCTTGTCAGTTGCATTGGTTATAATGTTTGTCAGTGACCGAAAATCGGCAGTGAATGTCTAAGGTCACTGGCGAACACACTATGATTATTTTCCAAGGAGGAAATAAGAAATGGCAAAGGCACATTTTGACAGAACAAAGCCGCATGTAAACATCGGCACAATCGGTCACGTTGACCATGGTAAAACTACTCTGACCGCAGCAATCACTGCTGTTCTGGCAGACAGACTTGGCGTTGATCCTGCAGTTCCGTTCGACAAGATCGACTCCGCACCCGAAGAGAGAGAGCGTGGTATCACCATCAACTCCGCTCACATCGAGTATGAGACTGCAAAGAGACATTACGCACACGTTGACTGCCCCGGCCACGCTGACTATGTCAAGAACATGATCACCGGTGCAGCACAGATGGATGGCGCTATCCTCGTTGTTGCAGCAACCGATGGTGTTATGGCTCAGACCCGTGAGCACGTTCTGCTTGCCAAGCAGGTAGGTGTTCCGAAGATCGTCGTATTCCTGAACAAGTGCGACATGATGGATGATCCGGAACTGATCGAGCTGACCGAGATGGATATTCGTGATCTGCTGAATCAGTACGGCTTCCCGGGAGATGACACCCCGATCATCCAGGGCTCTGCTCTGCAGGCTCTGAACGATCCGAAGGGACCTTGGGGAGACAAGATCATGGAACTCATGGATACCGTAGATGAGTACATCCCGGATCCGGTTCGTGATAACGACAAGCCGTTCCTGATGCCGATCGAGGACGTATTCACCATCTCCGGTCGTGGTACCGTTGCTACCGGCCGTGTAGAGCGTGGTATGCTGAAGCTGAACGATCCCGTTGAGATCGTTGGTATCAAGGAAGAGACTCAGACCTCCGTTGCAACCGGTATCGAGATGTTCCGTAAGACCATGGACTTCGCAGAGGCTGGTGATAACATCGGTGTTCTGCTTCGTGGTATCGATCGTTCCGATATCGAGCGTGGCCAGGTTGTTGCCAAGCCCGGTTCCGTTACCTGCCACAAGAAGTTTACCGCTCAGGTTTACGTTCTGACCAAGGACGAGGGTGGCCGTCATACTCCTTTCTTCAACAACTATCGTCCTCAGTTCTATTTCAGAACAACCGACGTTACCGGTGTTATCTCCCTTCCGGAAGGAACCGAGATGTGCATGCCTGGTGACCACGTTGAGATGACCATCGAGCTGATTCACCCGGTAGCAATGGAAGAGGGACTTACCTTCGCTATTCGTGAGGGTGGCCGTACCGTTGGATCTGGCCGTGTTGTTTCCATCATCGAGTGATAGACACACAACAGAATAAGCTGTATCATGGATGGCACTTCGGAGATTTCTCCGAAGTGCCGTCTTTCGATTAAGGAGAAATTTTGTGAAGAAGCGAATCGAATGGATCGATACAGCGAAGGGAATCGCTATTTTTCTGATTGTGGCGGGGCACTGTGCGGATAAGAACGGGCCGGACCGGATACTTCTCCATTTCTCCATGTTCGCGGGCGTGGGAATTTTCTTTCTGCTCTCCGGAATGACCTTCTGCTGGAAGGAAGGCACTTTTCCATGGTTTGATCACCGGCCGGTGCGGCGCTTTCTCGGGGACTTGTGGAGAAGTCTGGTCTTTCCGTATCTGTTTTGGGGATGTATCAGTGTCGGAATTTATGGTATTCTCGGAAGAAGAGTGGCAGAGGGACTGGCTTCAGACCGGAAACACTTCGGAGTGCTTCCCAATCTTCTGGGGCTGCTGTACGGAAACTCGGGGAGCGGCTACATGGAATGGAACCGTCCGCTGTGGTTTCTGGTCTGTCTCGTGTGGGTGGAGCTGATCTGGTATGCAATTCTGCATGCGAGGCGTCAAAGGCTTCTGTTCGGCATGGCGATGATCCTTCCCTTTTTCTGGATCATCGGTCAGAACCTGGCGGGCGTTCACCTCTGTCTTCCGTGGGAGCTGGAAACCGCGGTCTGCGTATTGCCCTGCTTCGGGGCGGGACGTCTTCTTCGCGGGAAACTTCTGAGTTCGGAAGAAGCTGCTCCGGAGAATCCGTTGGGCAGGATCTGGAGCATGCAGCGGACAGATTCTCTTCCTGGGGAGCCGGGAAGGCTTTCCGCTCAAAAACCGGAAGCCTGGGAAATGCGGCAGGCGGTCCTGCCTGTGGTGCTGGGGATGCTGTCCCTTGCGGCTCTGTGGTGTCTTCTTTTGGGAGCGAAGGATGCGGATTTTCGCGCGGACCGGTTTTCGGAAATCGGCCGTTTCATCCCGGAGATGCTGCTCGGTATTTTCGGGATCCTGACAACTGCACGGTTTCTGTCAGGAGTA
>DAIMKA010000086.1:0-7550 GCA_036721955.1 Lachnospiraceae bacterium
GCGGGAACGGTCTGTGTCAGACATGAGAGAGGCAGCTGCGGAAGATGCCGGCAGGTGCTGAACAGTTAAAGGCAGAGAGAATAAGATTATGGCAGGTTCATATTTTGGAAACATTCTCCGCGTGACCACCTTCGGTGAGTCGCACGGGGCCGGCGTCGGTGCCGTCCTGGACGGATTTCCGGCAGGCATGGAGCTGACGGAGGAAGACATTCAGGTTTATCTCGACAGGAGAAAGCCGGGACGAAGCAGCATTGCAAGTCCCCGCAGGGAGGACGATCTGGTGGAGATTCTGTCCGGAACCTTCGAGGGAAGGACCACGGGAACACCGATTGCGCTTCTGATCCGCAACAACAATCAGAACCCGAAGGATTACAGTGAGATCGCGGACTGCTTCCGTCCGGGACACGCCGATTATACCTACGAGTGCAAGTACGGCTTCCGGGACTACCGGGGCGGCGGACGCTCCTCCGCGCGGGAGACGGCGGCGAGAGTGGCGGCCGGAGCCATCGCCGAGAAGTTTTTAAAGGAGCTCGGCATCGATTTCTGCTTCTATACGGCGGCCATCGGCGATGTGGTCATTGATCCGGACCGTTTTGATCCGGAGCTGATCCTGAAAACGCCGACCTGCATGCCGGACGAAGAGGCCAATGAGGAGGCGGTCCGTCTGATTGAGGCCTGCCGCGAGGAGCAGGATTCCATCGGCGGGATTGTCAAGGGTGTGATTTCCGGCGTTCCGGCGGGAATCGGAGATCCGACCATGCAGAAGCTCGACGCAAGGCTTGCGGACGCGCTGATGGGAATCAATGCCTGCAAGTCCGTCGGCGTCGGAGACGGCATGTTCGCCGCCTATACAAGAGGCTCTGAGAACAACGACGCCTTCTACACCAACGAGGAAGGCATCATCAGCAAGCGCACCAACCATGCGGGCGGCATTCTCGGCGGCATTTCGGACGGCTCGGACATCGTGCTGACGGCGGCCTTCAAGCCGACCCCGTCCATCGCGCAGCCGCAGGAGACGGTGATGCTCGACGGAACACCGAAGGCTCTTGTGATTCACGGGCGGCATGATCCGACGGTTGTGCCGCGGGCCGTCGTTGTCTGCGAAACCATGTGCGCGCTGACTGTGCTGGATGCCATGCTCTCCAACATGTCCGCGCGGGCGGAGAATGTCCGGAGATTCTATTCCACGGAAGAATAATAAAGTTTAGCCATACGCGGAATCGTTACACAAAGGGAAGAATTTATGCCACAGCAGGATTACACTTATCAGATCGTCAATACCGACGGCAGGGCCAAGCGTGCGCACATGACCACGGTGCATGGAACGATTGAGACCCCTGTTTTCATGAATGTCGCGACGGCGGGCGCCATCAAGGGCGGGCTGTCCGCGAATGATCTTCGTAACATCAAAACGCAGGTGATGCTCTGCAACACCTACCACCTGCACGTCCGCACGGGAGACGCCGTGATCAAAGAGCTCGGCGGACTTCACAAATTCACGACCTGGGACCGTCCGATTCTGACGGATTCCGGCGGATTCCAGGTTTTCTCCCTGGCGGAGCTGCGCCAGATCAAAGAGGAGGGCGTGTCGTTCCACTCACACGTGGACGGCGCGAAGATTTTCATGGGACCGGAGGAGTCTATGACGATCCAGTCCAATCTGGGCTCCACGATTGCCATGGCCTTCGATGAATGCGCCCCGGCGCTTGCGGAGCGCAGCTACGTGGAGAATTCGGTTGCCCGGACCACGAGATGGCTGGAGAGATGCAAGAAGAAGATGGCACAGCTTCGGGAGGAAGAGGGATGCGTCAATCCGCACCAGCTCCTGTTCGCCATCAATCAGGGTGCGATTTATCACGACATCCGCGTGGACCATGCGAAGCGGATTGCGGAAATGGATCTGGACGGCTATGCGGTCGGCGGTCTTGCGGTCGGCGAGAGCCATGAGCAGATGTACAGCGTACTGGACGAGGTCGTCCCGTACCTTCCCAAGGACAAGCCCACCTATCTGATGGGCGTCGGCACGCCGGAGAACATTCTGGAGGCGGTGGACCGCGGCATTGATTTCTTCGACTGCGTCTACCCGTCGAGAAACGGCCGTCACGGAAACCTTTACACGGACCACGGGACGCTTCACATCCGGAACGCGGCCTATGAGAAGGACATGCGCCCCATCGATGAGAACTGCGGCTGCCCTGTCTGCCGGGCGGGCTACTCGAGAGCCTACATCCGCCATCTTCTGAAGGCACAGGAGTCTCTGGGGCTTCGGTTCTGCGTCATGCACAACCTGTACTTCTACAATCACCTGATGCAGGAAATCCGCGACGCCATCGACGCCGGAATGTATCAGGTCTATAAGAAGCACAAGCTGGAGGATCTGAAGGGAACCCCGTGACATTCCGCGTCACGAGATCCTGCAGGAAGGACAACAGGAACTGTATGATAGTACTTTTGTATCATACGGGTCTCTTGCGTGGCAGAAAGTATCCGCTTTTTGGAAAATACTTGTCCTGTTTCCAAGGTTTGATGTATAGTAAAGAGAAATTGGCGGCGGAACAAGGGTCCGTGCCACAGTTTGAAATATGGAGGAGATTGCATTATGTTTCTTAGTTCATCCGCAGCAGGAAGTTCCACGATGGTCATGGTCATTTATCTGGTGATTATCGTTGCATTTTTCTATTTCTTCTTTATTCGTCCGCAGAATAAGGAGAAGAAGCAGAAGGAGGCTCTTCTTTCCTCTGTTGCAATCGGAGACAGCGTTCTGACAACCGCGGGCTTCTACGGCATCATCGTAGACATGAATGATGACACGGTCATCGTTGAGTTCGGCAACAACAAGAACTGCCGCATCCCGATGCAGAAGGCGGCCATCGTTCAGGTGGAGAAGCCGGAAGATGCCGCAGCGGAAGACGATGCGAAGAACAAGTAAGAAAGAACAGCTGAATCGGTACAGATTTTAACCACGGCCCCATCTTGGATTTGCGCAACAAGTTCAAGATGGGGCTGCTGAATAAACGACCGGAAGCATGCAGTCGGAGGAGAACATAGTATGGAAATGAACATTGCGGTAATCGGCGGAGACGGAATCGGTCCGGAAATCGTCGCCGAGGCAAGAAAGGTGCTGGACCGTGTCTGTGAGAAGTTCGGACACACCATTCACTACACAAATATCCTGATGGGCGGCTGCTCCATTGACCGCTACGGCGTTCCGCTGACGCAGGAGACCATTGACATTGCGAAGGCGAGCGATGCGGTTCTCATGGGCTCCATCGGAGGAGATGCGAAGACGTCCCCCTGGTATCAGCTTCCGCCCGAGAAGCGCCCGGAGGCAGGGCTTCTTGCGATCCGGAAGGCACTGGGGCTGTATGCAAACCTGCGCCCGGCCTATCTTTTCCCGGAGCTTGCTGCCTCCTGTCCCCTTGCGGCGAAGGAGGGCGGCCGGAAGTTCGACCTGATCATCGTCCGCGAGCTGACGGGCGGTCTGTATTTCGGCGACCGCTGGACAAGGGAAGAGAACGGCGTCATGACCGCCGTGGATACCCTGAAGTACAACGAGAACGAAATCCGCCGCATTGCAAAGACGGCATTCGAGATCGCAGAAAAGCGCCGTAAGAAGGTCACCAGCGTTGACAAGGCAAATGTTCTGGATACGTCCCGGCTCTGGAGGAAGGTTGTCCATGAGGTGGCCGCAGATTATCCGGATGTCGAACTCTCGGATATGCTCGTTGACAATTGCGCGATGCAGCTCGTGAAGGATCCGGAGCAGTTTGACGTGGTGGTGACCGAGAACATGTTCGGCGACATCCTGTCGGACGAGGCATCCATGATCACCGGTTCCATCGGCATGCTGTCCTCGGCATCCCTGAACGAGAGCAGCTTCGGCCTGTATGAGCCGAGCCACGGCAGCGCTCCGGACATTGCGGGCCTCGGCATTGCGAACCCGATTGCAACGGTCCTGTCCGCGGCCATGATGCTGCGCTATTCCTTCGGACTGGTGAAGGAGGCGGACGCCATCGAAACGGCGGTGAAGAAGACGCTGGCGGACGGAATCCGCAGCACGGACCTGATGCCGAAGGACCCGGAGGAGGCCCGCGGAATGACAAAGGTTTCCTGTGCGGGAATGGGAGATGCCATTGCAGCGCGGATTTAATCCCCGCGCAACCGGCCGTCCGCATCGGGGATTTTTCCGCAGGAGAATTCGAGAGGTGCAGAACTGCGGAGAAACGACCGGAAGGACAGTGACGCTTCCTTCGGATCATCCGCTGACCGGAATCCGCGGCAGCAGCAAACAGATTGACGATTCAGATTAATGATTCAGATTAACGATTAAGAGGTGCAAAAATATGCTCAGTTCCAATGTGAAGGAAGGCGTTCAGCAGGCTCCGCACAGAAGCCTGTTCAATGCCCTTGGATTTACCAAAGAAGAAATGAAGAAGCCGATGATCGGTATCGTATGTTCCTACAATGAGATCGTTCCCGGCCACATGAATCTGGACAAAATCGCAAATGCCGTCAAGCTCGGCGTTGCCGAGGCGGGCGGAATGCCGGTGATGTTCCCTGCCATCGCAGTCTGCGACGGCATTGCGATGGGGCATGTCGGAATGAAGTATTCGCTGGTCACCCGTGACCTGATCGCGGATTCCACCGAGTGCATGGCCAAGGCGCATCAGTTCGACGGCCTTGTCATGATCCCCAACTGCGACAAGAATGTACCGGGACTTCTGATGGCGGCGGCAAGGGTCAACATCCCCACCGTATTTGTTTCCGGCGGCCCGATGCTGGCCGGTCATGTGAACGGAAGAAAGCGTTCCCTCTCCTCCATGTTCGAGGCGGTGGGTGAGTTCGACTCCGGAAAGATCTCGGCGGAAGAGCTCGCCAATTTTGAAGAGAATGTCTGCCCGACCTGCGGCTCCTGCTCCGGCATGTACACCGCGAACTCGATGAACTGCCTGACCGAGGCCATCGGCATGGGACTTCCCGGCAACGGCACGATCCCGGCGGTTTATTCCGCGCGCATCCGCCTTGCGAAGGAGGCAGGCTACGCGGTGATGGACATGATCCGGAAGGACATCCGCCCGCGGGATATCATGACCAGAAAGGCCTTCACCAACGCCCTGACGGTGGATATGGCCCTTGGCTGCTCCACCAACACGATGCTGCACCTTCCCGCGATTGCGCACGAGTGCGGCATTGAACTGAACATGGAATACGCCAACGAGATCTCCGACCGCACGCCGAACCTGTGCCACCTGGCACCGGCGGGTCCGACCTATATGGAGGATCTGAATGAAGCGGGCGGCATCTATGCCGTCATGCACGAGCTCTCGAAGAAAAATCTGCTGGATCTGGACGGCATCACCGTGACCGGAAAGAAGGTCGGTGAGAACATTGCGAATGCCGTCAACCGGAATCCGGAGGTCATCCGCCCGATTGACAATCCGTTCATGCCAAACGGCGGCATTGCGGTCCTGAAGGGAAATCTTGCCCCGGACACCGGCATTGTCAAGAGAAGCGCGGTTGCGCCGGAAATGATGACGCACGAGGGCCCGGCCCGCGTCTTCGACTGCGAGGAGGATGCCATCAAGGCAATCACCACCGGTCAGATTCATGAGGGAGACGTCGTGGTCATCCGCTATGAGGGACCCAAGGGTGGCCCCGGCATGCGCGAGATGCTCAATCCGACCTCGGCCATCATCGGAATGGGACTGGGCTCCACGGTTGCCCTGATTACGGACGGCCGCTTCTCCGGCGCATCCCGCGGCGCAGCCATCGGACATGTCAGCCCGGAGGCCGCTGTCGGCGGACCGATTGCCCTTGTTCATGAGGGAGATACGATTCTCGTTGATATCCCGAACAACCGTCTGGAGCTCAAGGTGTCGGAGGAAGAGCTGGCGAAGCGCCGCGCGGAGTGGAAGCCGAGAAAGCCGAAGATCACGGACGGATACCTGGGACGCTATCAGGCGCTGGTGACCTCCGGAAACCGCGGAGCGATTCTGGAGCTTCCGAAGGAACTTCAGAACTGAGAACAAAAGAATCCGGACGTTTCCGATTTTACGAAAAGCGGGAACGCCCGGTCTGACAGATGAGGTGAAAGACAGTGAAGCTGAACGGTTCTGAAATCATAGTGAGATGCCTGCTGGAGCAGGGAGTGGATACGGTGTTCGGATATCCGGGCGGAGCGATTCTGAACGTATACGATGCACTTTATAAGAACAGCGACAAGATCCGGCACATTCTGACGAGCCATGAGCAGGGAGCCGCACACGCGGCGGACGGCTATGCGCGCGCATCCGGAAGGGTCGGTGTCTGCATGGCAACCTCCGGTCCCGGGGCGACGAACCTCGTGACAGGCATTGCGACGGCTTACATGGACTCGGTTCCGGTTGTCGCGATTACCTGCAATGTGACGCTCCCGCTCCTCGGAAAGGATTCCTTCCAGGAGGTCGACATCGCCGGAATCACCATGCCGGTGACGAAGCACGGATTTATCGTCAAGAACATCGAAGAGCTGGCTCCGACCATCCGGAAGGCATTCCGGATCGCAACGACCGGCCGTCCCGGTCCGGTTCTCGTCGACGTGACGAAGGATGTCACCGGCGCGGTCTGCGAGTTCACGGAGGAAAGTCCGGAGGAAATCCGGGAAGAGAAGAAGGCTGCGGAAGCGGGCCTTGGGAAGTACAGTCAGGAAGACATTGATCTTGCGATTTCCATGATTGAGAACGCAAAGCGTCCCTTCCTCTATGTCGGCGGCGGTGCCGTGATTTCCGGCGCGTGGAAGGAGGTCCGCAGGCTCGACGAGCTTCTGGATGCCCCGGTCTGCGATACGCTGATGGGAAAAGGCGTTTTTGACGGACATGACCGGCACTATACCGGAATGATCGGCATGCACGGAACCAAGGCCTCGAACTACGGCCTTCAGAAGGCGGACCTTGTCATTGCGCTCGGAACCCGCTTCTCGGACCGTCAGACCGGCAACACGAAGGAATTTGCCAAAAATGCCAGAATCCTGCAGATTGACGTAGATGAGGCGGAGATCAACAAGAACGTGAAGGTGGACCTCGCTCTGGTCGGCGATCTGAAGGAAATCCTGACGAAGCTGAACGCGGGACTGACGAAGACCAGCCATGAGCTGTGGATGAGCGAGATCCGCGATCTCAAGGAGAACTATCCGCTTCAGTACGATCACACGCGTCTCACCTGCCCGATGGTCATCGAGGCGCTGGACAAGGTGACGGAAGGAAAGGCGATCATCACGACGGATGTCGGCCAGCATCAGATGTGGGCGGCCCAGTATTATACCTATTCGGAGCCCAGAACCTTCCTGACAAGCGGCGGCCTCGGAACGATGGGATACGGCCTCGGGGCCTGCATCGGCGCGAAAACCGCGCGCCCGGACAAGATCTGCGTGAACATCGCAGGCGACGGGTGCTTCCGGATGAACCTGATCGAGCTGGCCACGGCGAGCCGCTATAATATTCCGATTATTGAAATTGTGATCAATAATCAGGTTCTCGGTATGGTAAGACAGTGGCAGACGTTGTATTATTGAA
>DAIMKA010000086.1:7560-7780 GCA_036721955.1 Lachnospiraceae bacterium
GAGGGACTCGGCTGCAAGGCAATCCGGATCAGCAAGCCTTCGGAGGTGGAAGGCGCGCTGAAGGAAGCCATCGCCGCAGGCGGCCCCGTTGTCATCGAGTGCGTGATTGACGAAGACGACAAGGTATTCCCGATGGTTTCTCCGGGAGCTTCCATCGGAGAAGCCTTTGACGAGAAGGATCTGAAGGAAGCGGAATAAAGGAATCCGTACCGCCCGCGGG
>DAIMKA010000087.1:0-5924 GCA_036721955.1 Lachnospiraceae bacterium
ACTGCGAAGTCAATGAGAGCGCCAAGCCCTACGGGGTTGCGAATCACCGGCACACACCCGAGATCGAGGAGCAGCTCTCCTATGCCTGCGGGCATCCGGTGACGATCAACTTCACACCGCATCTGGTTCCGATGAACCGCGGAATCCTTGCGACGGAATATGCTTCGCTTGTCCGCAGGCCGGACGGCTCGCTTCCGAGTGAAGAGGAACTTCGGGCAGTATATGAGAAGCGCTACGGCAGGGAGAAATTCATCCGGCTCCTGCCGCCCGGACACTATCCGGAGACGCGGTTCGTGGAAGGCAGCAATTACGTGGACATCGGGATCAAGGTGGACGAGAGAACGGGACGCGTCATTCTGATGGGAGCGATCGACAACATGGGCAAGGGCTCTGCCAGCCAGGCCGTGCAGAACATGAACCTGATGTTCGGCCTTCCGGAGGATACGGCGATCGGCCTTCCGGCCATGATGCCGTAGAACATGAAGCTCCTGCACAAAGGTGAACGGCGGCCACGGGATTTTCAAGGCTGGAAAAGGCCGTTGAACAACAGGGACGAAGAATTGCGGGCCGGAGGCCGGTACAGATGTGAACAGACCTGCCGGAAACTGCCGCAGATGCAGGAAATACAGGAAACCGGGGAGTAAGATGGAAGGACAAGTGCTCATCCGCCCGATGCGGATGGAAGATTATGATGAAGTGCATGCGCTGTGGATGACGATTCAGGGCTTCGGCATCCGGGCACTGGATGACGGGCGCGAGGATGTGGATCGTTTTATCCGGCGCAACCCGGAAACCTCCGTGGTGGCGGTTTCGGAGGGCGCGATCGTCGGATCCATCCTCTGCGGGAGCGACGGGCGTCAGGGAACCCTGTATCATGTCTGTGTTTCCCGGGATCACCGCAGGCTCGGGATCGGCAGACAGATGGTCGGCTACTGCATGAAGGCGCTGCGGGACATGGGCATCAACAAGGTGTCGCTGGTGGCCTTTACGAACAACCAGGTCGGGAACGCGTTCTGGAAGAGCATCGGCTGGAAGAAGCGGGAAGACTTTTACTATTACGATTTTATTCTGAACGAGAAGAACATCACGAACTTCATCGGCGGCGATTGATCCGGAAATCGGAATGATCCGTTTGATGCAAAGAGCAATGCACGGCAGAAAACCAGCCGCGCCGCAGAAAACAGACTATTTTGGTGAAGGACAGACTGCGGCATGGACCGATGATACGATAGAAGAGAGAAAGGAATCAAAGAGTATGGAGAGAATCAAAGGCGGCGTGACCGCGGCGGAAGGGTTCGAGGCGGCCGCGGCGGCTGCGGGAATCAAATATGAAGGAAGAACCGATATGGCCCTTGTGTACAGCAGGGTGCCCTGCACGGCGGCAGGCACCTTTACGTCGAATGTCGTCAAGGCGGCGCCGGTTCTCTGGGACCGCGCCATTGTCCGGGAGGGCAGCGGGAAGGTTCAGGCGGTTGTGGTCAACTCCGGAATTGCCAATGCCTGCACCGGACAGGAAGGAATGAAGATCTGCGAGGAGACGGCGCAGGAAGCGGGAAGGGTTCTCGGAATTCCGGAGCAGTCGGTCCTGATCGGCTCGACCGGCGTCATCGGCATGCAGATTCCGATGGACCGGGTGAAAAACGGCATCGCACAGCTCGCCGCGGCAAAAGCGGCGACCCTGGAGGCGGGAGAAGCCGCTTCCCGGGCGATCATGACGACGGATACCCACAACAAGCAGGCCGCGGTTTCCGTGACGCTCGGCGGGAAAACGGTGACGCTCGGCGGCATGTCGAAAGGCTCCGGGATGATTCATCCCGGCATGTGCACGATGCTGGCGTTTCTCACAACGGATGCGGCCATTGAGAAGGCGCTTCTGCAGAAGGCGGTTTCCGAGGTCGTGGATGAGACCTTCAATATGATCTCGGTGGACGGCGATATGTCCACGAATGATACGCTTCTTGTTCTGGCAAACGGGCTTGCGGGAAACGAAGAGATCCGGGAAGAGAACGAGGATTACCGGATTTTTAAGGAGGCACTTCTTTTCGTCTGCAGAACGCTTGCCATGGAGATGGCAGGAGACGGCGAGGGCGCAACGAAGCTCATTGAATCGCAGGTTCTTCATGCAGATACAAGGGAGAACGCGAGGACGCTTGCCAAGGCGGTCATTCAGTCCAATCTGACGAAGGCGGCGATTTTCGGAAGAGACGCCAACTGGGGACGCGTTCTCTGCGCACTGGGCTATTCCGGCGTGAATTTCGACCCGGAGAACGTGGACCTGTATTTTGAAGCGGACGGGAAGAAAATGCTGATTTTCACCAAGGGAAGCGCGGCGGATTACTCGGAAGAGGAGGCAGCGGAGCTTCTCGGCAATCCGAAGGTCGTGATCCTTTCCGACATGCACATGGGCGAGGCATCGGCCACGGCATGGGGGTGCGACCTCACCTATGACTATGTGAAGATCAACGCGGATTACCGCTCGTAAGGATTTCGGGCGGCACACGCCGGACACGGCATACAGGACAATTTGTCTGACAGCGGGAGAGACAACAGAATGGATCAGGGATTGGACGAGGCACAAAGGAAAGCGGAGGTGCTGATTGAGGCACTTCCTTATATACAGAAATTCAACCGCAAGATCATTGTGGTGAAATACGGCGGGTCGGCGATGAGTGATGAGGAGCTCCAGCGCCATGTCATTCAGGATGTGACGCTTCTGAAGCTGGTCGGCTTCAAGCCCATCATCGTGCACGGCGGCGGCAAGGCGATTTCCGCCTGGGTGAAAAAGACCGGAAAAGAGGCAAAATTCATCAACGGCCTGCGCGTTACGGATGAAGAGACGATGGAGATCGCAGAGATGGTGCTGGGCCGCGTGTCCAAGAACCTGGTCACCATGGTGGAGGAGCTCGGCGTCAAGGCGGTCGGCATTTCCGGCAAGGACTCCGGGATGCTCAAGGTGAAAAAACGCCTCTCCGGCGGGCAGGACATCGGCTACGTCGGCGAGATCACGAAGGTGGATCCGCAGATCCTCTTTGACATGATGAACAACGACTACCTGCCGATCGTGGCCCCGATCGGTCTGGACGATCAGTTTAAAACCTACAACATCAATGCGGATGAGGCGGCCTGCGCGATTGCCAAGGCGGTCGGTGCGGACAAGCTGGTCTATCTGACGGATGTGGAGGGACTGTACCGGGATTTTGAGGACAAATCCTCCTTCATCTCCCGCATCAGCGTGACGGAGGCGGAGAAGCTGATTTCCGACGGCCTGATCGGCGGCGGAATGCTGCCGAAGCTCTCGAACTGCACGGAGGCGGTGCGGGGAGGCGTCAAGAGAGTCCACATCCTGGACGGCCGGGTTCCGCACAGCATCCTCCTGGAAATCTTTACCAATAAGGGAAACGGAACGATGTTCTACGATGACACGGACCAGCTGGAGGACATTCGCTGAGACGCTCCCGTGTGGTCTCTTCCGGCAGCCGGAGAGATGCGGGGGGAGTGTGGAAAAGGCCCGGACTGTCTGCAGGAGAAAGGGCCAAAGAGAAAGGAAGATGGAAATGGCGGAGAATAAAATGACAGCGCTGATCGAAGAGGCGGAGCGGGATCTTCTGCACACCTACAACCGCTATCCGGTTGTGCTGGATCATGGCGACGGTGTGTATCTGTACGATGTAAATGGGAAAAAATATCTGGATTTTGTCGCCGGGATTGCGGTTTTTGCGCTCGGCTACAACAATAAAGAGTATAACGACGCGCTGAAGGCGCAGATCGACAAGATCCTCCATACTTCGAACTATTTTTACAACGAGCCGGCCATCCGGGCGGCAAAGGCCCTGAAGGAAGTGTCGGGGATGGACCGCGTCTTCTTCACGAACAGCGGCGCGGAAGCGGTGGAGGGAGCCCTGAAGGCGGCCATGAAGCACGCATACCTGAAAAAGGGCGGCGACGGGCAGGAGATCATTGCCATGGAGCATTCGTTCCACGGAAGAACCTACGGAGCGCTCTCGGTCACGGGAAATGCGCACTACCGCGAGGCCTTCGGCGAGATGCCCTGCCGCGTGCGCTTTGCCGAGTATAACAACCCGGAGTCGGTCAAGGCTCTGGTCGGGCCGGATACCGCGGGCATCATTCTGGAAACCGTGCAGGGCGAGGGCGGACTCGTTCCCGCGACGCGGGAGTTCCTGGAGAGCGTCCGGAAGATCTGCGACGAGAACGGCATCCTGATGATTCTGGATGAGGTGCAGTGCGGCATGGGACGGACGGGCAGCATGTACGCATGGCAGAAGTTCGGCGTGAAGCCGGATATCATGACGACGGCCAAGGCTCTTGGCTGCGGCGTTCCCGTCGGTGCGTTCCTGATGACGGAAGAGGTTGCGCAGTCGAGTCTTGCCGCGGGAGATCACGGGACCACCTACGGCGGCAACCCGCTTGCCGCAGCCGCGGTCTGCAAGGTTCTTGAACTCTACCGGAAACAAAATATAATAGAGCATGTGCAGGCGGTCTCTCCCTATCTGGAGAAAAAGCTGGACGAGCTTGCGAACCGGCATGCCTGCATTCTGGAGCGCAGAGGGAGCGGCCTCATGCAGGGCCTTGTGTTCGACCGGCCGGTCGGCCCGGTGATCACAAGGGCGATGGAAGAGGGACTCATCCTGATCAATGCGGGCAGCAATATTCTGCGCTTTGTCCCTCCGCTTGTCATCACAGAGGAAAACATTGACGAGATGATCGGAATTCTGGATCCCGTCATTGGAGAACTGGAATCATAATCAGCCCGGAAGCAGGTGTTCTTTGCGGCCTTCTTCCGGAAGGCCGCAGGAATGCGGCACAGGTGAACAATTTGAACGTAAAAACCAGATTACTTTCCGTACTGGCAGTGCTCGCTCTTGTTCTGGGGCTTGTCTATGTGGCGGTCCGCGGCGGGAGCAATGCGGGCAGCAGTTCGGAGCTTTTATTTTCCCGCAAACAGACCATCAATCTCTGGTATACCGATGATTCGATGACGGATTATCTGAACAGTGTCTGCGTGGCATATACGGACTCGCAGAGCAGCTATCGCGTGGAGCCGACGCTCATTGATGATACGGATTATATGCAGAAGGTTTACGACGCGTCTGTTCAGGGGGAGGATTACCCGGATGTTTTCATTGCGGGAAATGATCTTCTGGAGCGGCTGTGGCTGACGGGGCTTGCCACGAAGGTGCAGGATGAGGAGCACTTTAAGGACAACCACTATTTCTGCCAGCCCGCTGTGGATGCCGTGACGTATCAGGACAAGGTGATTGCCTATCCGATGAGCTTTGAGGCGGCGGCATTCCTCTACAACGAGGATTACCTGCAGTCGATGGCGGATGCCGCGGGGAAGACTCTGGAAGAGACCGTTCCGAAGACGATGGTGGATGTCATCACGCTGGCCAACGACTACGATGCGCCGGAGGATGTATCCGCGGTCCTCAAATGGGATGTCAGCGATATTTTCTATAATTACTGCTTCCTCGGAAATTATATGGACATCGGCGGGGAGACCGGAGACGACACCAGCCAGCTTCATGTCTACAATCAGCAGCTGATTTCCTGTCTGCAGGTGTATCAGCAGCTGAATCAGTTCTTCTCGATTGACACGTCTTCCGATGACTATGACAGCGTGATTCAGGATTTTGCGGCGGGGAAGGTCGTATTTACCCTGGCGACCTCGGACTGTGTGCAGAAGATCGCGAAGTACTGCAAGGACAACGGAACGACGCTGAACTACGGCGTGACGAGGATTCCGGACCTGACGGGAGATCTGAAGTCGAAGACCCTATCCATCACGAACTGTCTGGTGGTCAACGGCTACTCGGACCAGCAGGACGCGGCCAACGCGTTCTGCCAGTATCTGCTCTTCTCCGGCATGGAGAATTTCTTCGAGCAGACGGGGAAGGCACCGGCGG
>DAIMKA010000087.1:5934-7754 GCA_036721955.1 Lachnospiraceae bacterium
ATACCTTCAGCGATGAGCATATGAACGGATTCTATGACGCATATACGGATTCCGCGCCGATCACGAAGCTTCGCTCGGCTTCCAATTTCTGGATGCTGCTCGAGAACACCTTCGCACAGGTCTGGGACGGACAGGACCCGAATGAGCAGCTCCGGCAGCTGTGTCAGGACCTTCTGATCCAGATGACGGGACAGGACAGCGTCAAGGTGGAGACCATCGCGAATCCGACGTATGTGGACATCCGGTCCGAACTCAAAGGAGATGAGAGTTAATACTTCATATGCCGCAAGGGACTGCGGCAGGAAAGGAAAGGCCATGTATTCACTGGAAGAAGTCAGAAAAGAAGACCCGGAAATTGCAGCAGCCATTGAACAGGAGATGGCAAGACAGAATGACCACATCGAGCTGATCGCCTCGGAGAACTGGGTCAGCAAGGCCGTGATGGCGGCAATGGGGAGCCCCCTGACCAACAAGTATGCGGAAGGCTATCCCGGAAAGCGCTACTACGGCGGCTGCCAGTGTGTGGACGTGGTAGAGACGCTGGCGATTGAGCGCGCGAAGAAGCTGTTCGGCTGCACGTACGCAAATGTACAGCCGCATTCCGGCGCGGAGGCGAATCTTGCCGTAGAGTACGCGGTTTTGAAGCCCGGTGACACCCTGATGGGCATGAATCTGTCGCAGGGCGGCCACCTTACGCACGGATCACCGGCGAATATTTCCGGCTCGTATTTTAATGTGGTGGCGTATGGCGTGGATGAGAACGGCTTCATCGACTATGATGAGCTGATGAGAATCGCGGTGGAGAGCAAGCCGAAGATGATCATTGCCGGTGCCTCTGCCTATGCGCGCACGATTGATTTCAAGAAGTTCCGCGAGGTGGCGGATGCCTGCGGCGCCGTTCTGATGGCGGACATCGCTCATATTGCGGGCCTTGTGGCGGCAGGACTTCATCCGTCGCCGTTCCCTTGGTGCGACATCGTCACCACGACGACGCACAAGACGCTGCGCGGACCCAGAGGGGGCCTCATTCTGGCAAGTCAGGAGGCTGCAGACCGGTTCAAGCTGAACAAGGCCGTATTCCCCGGCATTCAGGGAGGTCCGCTGGAGCACGTGATCGCGGCCAAGGCGGTCTGCTTCAAGGAAGCACTGGATCCTTCCTTCAAGGTTTATGCTCAGAATATCATTGACAACGCCAAGGCGCTGGCGGACGGCCTCATGAAGCGCGGCGTGGACATCGTATCCGGAGGAACCGACAACCACCTGATGCTGATCGACCTGACCAGGGATGACCTGACCGGCAAGGAAGTGGAGAAGTGGCTGGACGATGCGCACATCACCGCCAACAAGAACACCATTCCGAACGAGAAGCGTTCTCCGTTTGTCACCTCCGGAATCCGTCTGGGAACACCGGCTGTCACGACAAGAGGAATGAATACGGAGGATATGGACCGGATTGCAGAGGCCATCTCCATTGTCATCAAGGAGAGAGAGGCCGGAATCGAGAAGGCGAAGGCAATCATCGCCGAACTCACGGCCAAATATCCGCTGGTGATGTAATGATTCAGCACATCTCGAATTTCCTTGCGAAAATCCTTGATGCTGCCGTCCAGCGGTGCTGCGCACCTTGGCCGCATGCTGATTTCAATCGTAAATGTGCCCGCAAGCGGTCAATTTACTTTTGAAATCAGCATGTGCCGAATGATTACAAAATAGTCAGATAGCAAAATAAAGTTTATGAAAACGCGGGAAATACGAAAATGTGTTGACTTCGAGGGGGAAAACACATACAATATTTTTTGCTTGCAGAAGTGGCGGAATTG
>DAIMKA010000088.1:0-7750 GCA_036721955.1 Lachnospiraceae bacterium
CTCTCCGGGAGCACAGCCGATGCTCTCCTCATAGCCGAAGAAATAGGAATAGCCTTCTTTTTCGATCTGCGGGATCCGGCCGCAGATATTCTTGAAGCCGGTTAATGCCTCGAAGACACGAATGCCGTAATCCTCACAGATTGCCCTGCCGAAGTCACCGGTTACGATGGATTTGATCATAGCGGCATGTGCGGGAAGTTTCCCGGCGGCGCGCTGGCTCTCTGCCATGTAGGCGATGAGAAGAGCCCCTGTCTGATTGCCGTTCAGGGGACGGAAACCGCCCTTTCCGTCCGGAATTTCAATGGCCATGCGGTCGCTGTCGGGATCGGTGGCGATGAGAACCTCTGCGGAGGTTTTCTTTCCGAGTTCCTCTGCGAGACGGAAGGCCTTCGGGTCCTCCGGATTCGGATAGCCGACGGTCGTAAATTCGGGATCCGGATCCTTCTGCTCGGGAACGAGAAGGAAGGAGGTAAAGCCGCGCTCCCTCATAACCTGCGAGAAGGGTTCGCTTCCTGCGCCGTTGAGCGGAGTGTAGACGACAGGAACGGTTTTATCCAGTTCGTTATCCGGGCGCTGCGCCATGGATTCCACATAGTCCAGATACTTCCGGTCCATTTCTTCGCCGAGCATGGTGAGAAGTCCCTCTTTCCGCGCGGCCTCCAGCGAAGCGCAGTGGAAGGCATCGAACAGGCCGAGCTTCTGAATCTCTGCGAGCATGCCGTCCGACACCGTGCCGGAGATCTGCGCGCCGTCCTCCCAGTAGACCTTGTAGCCGTTGTATTCCTTGGGATTGTGGCTGGCGGTCATGTTGATGCCGGCGACGGCTCCGAGTTTCCGGATGGCGAAGGAAAGCTCCGGAGTGGGGCGAAGGGAGGGGAAGAGGAACACGCGGATTCCGTTTCCGGTCAGAATCTGTGTGCTCAGCTCGGAGAACTCCCGGGAGTGATAGCGGCAGTCATAGGCGATGACTACGCCGCGGGAGATGTCCTCACCGGAATGCAGAATATAGTTGGCAATGCCCTGTGTGGCGCGCCCGACGGTGAGACGGTTCATGCGGTTGGTTCCGGCCCCACAGATGCCGCGAAGACCTGCCGTGCCGAATACAATCTCCTGATAAAAGCGGTCCGTGATTCCGGCATCGTCACCCTTGATTCTGACCAGTTCTTCATACATCGGATCGGAAGGATCCAGACGGTTCAGCCACTGCTGATACAGACTTTGGATTTCGGTAGTCATAGGTGCCTCCTTTGGAAAAAATTAATAAATTTGTGCTGTTATAATGGGAATATATAAGTTAAAATCAACATATCAGTTCCATAGCTTCCGGATGATCGGTTATCCGGCATGCCTGTATTTTACCACAAGAAGAGGACAATCACTTTATATGAGAAAACACCACATACGGCTTTTGGCAGCGGGCCTCCTTCCGGTCATGCTGGGAGGATGTACAGCTGCCGACAAGATCTACGGACAGCTTGCAGCCCTGCTTCCGGAGGTGAAACCGGGAGAGACCATTTCTTCCGATTCCAAATGGATCAATTCCGACCTTGACGGCGCGGTGGATGAAACGGTGTCCGTCCGGGAGCAGGATGATTTTCACACGGCGGCGAACCGGGAGTGGCTCCTGGAAACGCATCTGTCCGGGGAAGATTTCGATTCGGCGGGAACCTTTATCACGGCGACAGAGGTCCTGACGGAGCAGAATGAGTCTCTGCTGCAGCCGTCCAACACGGCAGTGGATCCGGAACTGATGAGTCAGGAGGAGTACGACCATCTGGAATCGCTGTCCTGCGGCCTGGCACAGCTGGTCGGAGACTGGAAAACCCGGAATGAACGCGCCGCAGAGCCGGTGCGGCGGTACATTGAGAAGATTCAGGCGGTGTCCTCTCTGGATGAGCTGACGGCCTATCTTCTGGATCCGGAAGGGTGGACGGAATCGTCACAGGCGCTTGCTGCTTTTGCGGCAGATACCGACACAGAGAACCGGGACCAGTATTCCGTTCTGATTGCGCCCTGTGCATCCTGGTCCCTGACCAGTCAGGACAGCTACCTGTGTCTGACGGGCGATGACCTTCGGCTGAAGGAGTACAACGAACAGGCCGCGGATTACGTTCTCGGGAGTCTCGGGTTCTCTTCGCAGGAGATCCGGAAGATTCTGCAGGAGTCCTACCGCCTGGAGGGAAAACTGGCTGTCAGGATGCGCTCGCAGAGCGATCAGCACAGTGAGGACTATACGGAAGAGGAGGCGGATTCCTCGCTGGATCTGGAGGGAATCCGCAGACTTCAGGGAGAATACCCGCTGACAGAGCTTCTTGCCGCATACGGGCTGGACGGCTCATCTCTGTTCACGCTTTATGAGCCGGAGTATCTGCAGGCTCTGGGGAGAATTTACTGCGAAGGAAACCTGGAAGAGCTGAAATCCTATTATACGATGCAGGGCGTTCTGAATGCCCTTCCGTATCTGGACCGGAAATGCTACGACCTTTCCGTCAAAAGACAACTCGTGCTGACGGATCAGCAGGCGGGTCAGGAGGATGACGGAGAAGACGGGCCGGCGGACCCCATCCCGGACGAAGAAGAACCCAAAGACGGGAAGAATGCGGAAAAGGAAATCGTCCAAAATGCGGTGGAAAGCCTGCTGCCCGGCGTTCTGGATGAAATCTACGTGGCAAGGTACTGTACGGCGGACGAGAAGCGGGAGCTGACCGCGCTGACGGAGGAAATGATCGGATATTACCGGGAGATGCTTCTGGGAGAGGACTGGCTGACGCAGGAGACAAGGCAGAAGGCGGCAGAGAAGCTGGACGCCATTCAGCCGCGGATTCTCTACCCGGATGAGCTGACCGATTATTCCGGCCTGGAGCTGGATCCCTCCGGGACCCTTCCGGATGCCGTGAATGCCGTGGAACGGTTCGAGGGGAATCAGTACCGGCAGCTCGTCAATCAGCCGATTGACCGGAGCCGGTGGTTTTTATCCACGCGGATTGTCAATGCCGTTTATAACCCGGCGGACAACTCCATCAATATTTTCGCGGGGATCATGGCGGACGGATATATGTATGGTGCGGAGCTTTCCAAAGAGGAGAAGCTGGGCCGCATCGGAATGGTGATCGGACATGAGATTACACACGCCTTCGACACGACCGGTTACCAGTATGACAAGGACGGACGAAGGAACAACTGGTGGACGCAGGAGGATGAGGAGGCCTTTCGGATCCGGGCTGCCAAAGTGGCCAAATTCTACAGTGCGATCACACCGCTTGCAGGAGCGAACTACAACGGTGAGAACGTGCAGAGCGAGGCCATTGCGGATATGGGCGGTCTGAAGTGTGCACTGGCGCTTGCCGGGGAAGATCCGGATTTTGACTATCAGGCATTCTTCCGCGCCTTTGCGGGAGTCTGGAAGTGCAAGAACACTTATGCGGCGGAGCTCTCCGCGCTCGGGCAGGACGAGCATCCGCTCGGGTTCCTCCGAACCAATGTGACCGTGCAGCAGTTTGACGAATTTGCGGAAGCGTTTGGCGTTCGGAAGGGTGACGGGATGTATCTGGATCCGGCGAAGCGGATCACCGTGTGGTAAGGCACGGAACCCCGCCTGCGGAGCAACCGGCATGCCGTATCCGACCGAAACGGGACGGATGCAGGGAACCTTTGCCAGCGGAGAAAGCTTTACAGGAACCGGGTGCAGGGACTGCAATCAACCATGAAGGGAAGGAATAATATGGAGCAATCAGTGATCCGTCTGGAACATATCGACAAAAGCTATGGGAAGCATCAGGTGCTCAGCGATGTCAGTCTGGATATCCGGAAGGGGGATATCTTCGGACTTGTCGGGAAAAACGGCGCCGGCAAGACCACAATTTTCAAGATCATTCTCGGCCTTTCGGATTTCGGGAGCGGGAAGCTTCGGATCGGAAGGGAGGGAGACTCTCTGGAGGAGGGAAGGCGCAGAATCGGCTTCCTGATCGGAACCAATTTCTTCCCTTACATGACAGGACGGCAGAATCTGGAATACTATCGTGAAATGAAGGGAATCCGCGACAAGGGGGAAGTGGAGCGGGTCCTGAAAATTGCAGGACTGGATCAGGCCAAGGGACCGTTCCGGAATTATTCTCTCGGCATGAAGCAGCGCCTCGGCATTGCGAACGCCATTCTGGGAAATCCGGAAATCCTGATTCTGGATGAGCCGACCAATGGCCTGGATCCGCAGGGAATCGCGGATGTCCGCGAGCTGATTCAGAGGCTGAACCGCGAGTATGGCATGACGGTTGTGGTATCCTCCCATATTCTGGGAGAACTGCAGAATACAGCCCACCGCTTCGGCATCCTGAGCGGCGGGCGCGTGGCACGGGTCATCACCAGTGAAGATCTGATTTCCGATCACAAGTCGGTGCGGATCCGCGTGGATGATCTGGATAAGGCCAGGGAGGCGCTTCGGACGGCAGGCGTGGAGATTCTCGGTGAAGAGACGGAATCCTTGAGCCTGGAGGAGTTCTATTTTGGCATTATGGATGAAGAAGGCAGGGAGAGTTCCTCCGGGGAGACTCCCGATGCTGCCGCAAAAACTGCGGCGAGGAGGTGAACATGCTTCATTATTGGAAGGCGGACTGCAGACGGATCATGAAACGGATTCCCAGACTGGTGCTGCTGGCCGTGGTGATTCTCATTGATACCCTGCTTTTCATCAAGACTGCCGGTGACGGAGGCTGGAATTCGGCGACCTGCCTGTCACATCTTACGAATGTCGTCGGCTTCATGCCCATCTTTTTCGGAATGATTGAACTGAGTGCTGTGTATGGAGATGATTTCCGGGCGAGAATCATGCAGGTCGCAATCGGACTGGGTGTATCCAGAGAGAAGGTCGTTCTTACGAAATATCTGGAGAGTGCGTTCCTGCTCTTTACCGACTATCTGTTCTTCGGGGTGTATTTCTGGATTCTCTCGAAGATATCGGGCGTTTCCATGAATGCGGGGCAGCTGGGAGAGCTGGCGGTCGGCATTGGCGTCGCGTGGCTGCTCACGCTGGCTTATACGGGAGTGACGGGAATCCTGACGATCAATCAGCAGGGAACCGGTGCGTCCATTTTGCTGTACCTGGCGCTTAGTACAACGATCATCCGGAGTCTTCTGGATTCGGTTCTTAATCTGAAGGCCATCCGGGGACTTCATCTGTCGCAGTATCTCCTGTCGACAGCATCGGATGTGTTCCGGAGCAGGCTCCTTCTGGGAACCTTTGACGTCAGGGCACTGGTGACGGTTCTGTGCTATCTGGTCGGAGCATATGCGGCAACGGTCCTTCTGTTCCGCCACAAAGAGCTGGAGTTCTGAGGAGAGAGGCTATAAGGAGAGAGCACGTACGGGTTGAACTGCAAACGTAAGTTCCGCGGAGAGCGGGCAGCAACGGACGGGGGACTGGCGTTCCGGCCGGAAAGTGCTAAGATCATATGTCAGAGACGACCGGAAAAAGAGCCGCCTTTTTCATCAGAATATGCGGCGGCTTTTGATGCAGGAGCAGGCCGCGGCAGAAGGAAGGGAAGGAACATGAAGATCTTTTTTTACGCGCTGCGGGAGTTTGATGAGCTTGCGTTTGCCCGGGAGTATGCGGACAAATACGGCATGGAGCTTGGCTGGACAGCGGATTATCCGAACGCGGAGAATTACGTTCTCGCAAAGGGAGCGGATGCGGTCAGCATGACGCCGTGTGACATGTCGGCAGCCATGGTGGAGAAATTCTCATCCATCGGTGTGAAATATATTCTCTGCCGCTCCATCGGATACGATCACGTGGATCTGGCGAAGGCGAAGGAATGCGGCATGAGGGTTTCGAATGTCAGCTATCCGCCCTCAGGCGTTGCGAATTACGCCATCATGCTGATGCTGATGCTGCAGAGGAGAATCGTCAGCATTCTGAAGCGGGCGGAGCTCCAGGATTATTCCCTGAAGGGGAAGATCGGCGAAGACATCAGCTTCCAGACCGTCGGCGTCATCGGAACCGGGCGGATCGGGCGGACCGTGATCGAGCATCTGGCGGGATTCGGCTGCAAAATCCTGTGCTACGATCCCTATCAGAATGAGGCGGTGAAGCGGTACGCGGAGTATGTTTCGCTGGACGATCTGTTTGCCGGGGCGGACGTGATTACGCTTCACACGAATGCGACCGAGGAGAATTATCACCTTCTGAACAAGGACGCGTTTGCCAAAATGAAGGACGGTGTCCGCATCGTCAACACGGCACGAGGCAAGCTGATCGACACGGATGCTCTGGTGGACGCTCTGGAGAGCGGCAGGGTAGGCGGAGCCGCGCTGGATGTTCTCGAGAAAGAGGACGGTCTGTATTACTACAACCGGATCGGAGATGTCATTGCAAACCGTGATATGGCACTCCTTCGTTCCTTCCCGAATGTGATTCTGAGCCCGCACACGGCGTTCTATACCCGTCAGGCGGTCGGTCACATGGTGGAAGGCTGCTTTGAGGCGGCCGATGCGTTCGAAAAGGGTGAGAAGACGGAGCACGAGGTACAGCTGCCGCAGTGACCCTGATCCGACCGGGGAGCAAAATTCCGGGAAAGACGGCAGGAGAAGAGGAACAGGATGAAGGAGCAAAAAGCGAAGAAGGCCCCGCTCTACAAGAGCTTCGGCTATGCGTTTGAGGGAATTTTCAATACCATCCGGAGGGAACGCAACATGCAGATTCACTGCATGGCAGCGGTCCTTGTGGTGATTTTCGGCATTCTCCTCCGGATTTCGGTATCGGAGTGGATGATCTGCCTCGTCCTGTTCGGCATGGTGATGGGACTGGAATGCGTGAATACCGCGGTGGAAGCCGTGGTGGACCTGGTGACCCAGGAGCGGAAGCCTCTTGCGAAGAAGGCCAAGGATGCGGCGGCGGGAGCGGTTCTGATCGCGGCGATTATGGCGGCCATCATCGGATGCATGATCTTTCTTCCGAAGATCCTGGGTGTTATAATGTAGCTGTTCAGCAGGAAAGCCTCGGAAAAATGATTTCAACCGTAATGTGCCCGCAGGAGGTTCATTGACTTTTGAAATCAACCTGAGCTGGATTGCTGCATGGCGAAAAGGAAAGTGATACGTGCTCGCATCGGAGAACCGTCCTTATGACGGATTCTTCCCGCGTGGCCGCAGACGTGCTGCGGCAGGAAGGAATCTTATGGAACTCGGAGACGGAATCAAGAAATTCTTTCTGATTGGAATCGGCGCTGCGGCAACCTCCGTGGAGAAGTCCGGTGAGATTCTCAGTGACCTCGTCAAGAAGGGCGAACTCACTGTGGAGCAGGGCAAGGCCCTCAATCAGGAGCTGAAGTACAACGCACAGGAAAAGAGAAAAAAGGCTGAGGCCCAGAAGAAGGAGAAGAACTTCTCCGATCTTGTCTCCGGTCTCTCCGCAGAGGATCTTGAGAAGCTGAAGGCGCAGATCGCCAAGGCGGAGGAAGAGAAGGCGGAGAAGCCCGCAGAAGAAGAGAGCGAAACGGCAGAGTAACGTCTGCTGCCGGAGAGGAGCATCCGAAAGGGTGCGGGAGAGAGCCGCAGAGAGGTCTGCGGCTCTTTCTTTTTCAGAAAGGGTCGCCTATGTCGCAGGAAAAAGAAGAAAAGAAGATGACAGAAGAGGAACAAAGACGGAAGAAGGAAGAAGCGGCTGTGGAGAACCGCGCCCGCTTCCGCGAAATCCGGCAGGTGCTGGCGCAGAACAAGATCACCCGGGGCATTACGCCGGAGAAGCTCCGCATCATCC
>DAIMKA010000089.1:0-7734 GCA_036721955.1 Lachnospiraceae bacterium
TGGCACCTGTTGGAAACGTGCGCTGCCGGGCGTACAAGAAACCGGGCCGTGAAGAGCATTCTCTCCACAGCCCGGTATTTTTCCGGTATCGATGTTCCGGATGGCACCCGCATCCCGGACAGGTATCGCCCCGTTTTCCCAGATCGCTTCCATCCGGAATCCGCCGGTCGGACTGCCGTTCTCAGCGGTACAGGACCTTCTTGAAGGTCTTCTTGCCTCTGCGGACCAGAATTCCGTCCTTCAGCTCTTCCTTCGTGTACTTCTGCTTCAGATCGGTCACCTTCTCCTCGTTCACCGTGACGCCGCCCTGCTGTACGGACGTGCGGGCGTTGTTGCGGGACTTCTCAAAGCCGCCCTTCACCAGAATGCCGAGGATGTCAATGGTTCCGTCCTCCATGAAATCCTCATCCTTCAGGACCGCTTCCGGAAGATTTGCGCTGTCTGCCGAAACACCTGCGCCGCCGAACAGCGCCTGTGCGCCGGCTTCCGCCTTCTTCGCTTCCTCCTCGCCGTGAACAAGGGTTGTGAGTTCATGTGCAAGGATCTTCTTCGCCTCATTCAGCTGGGAACCTTCCCACTTGTCCATCTCGTCGATCTGCTCCAGCGGAAGGAAGGTCATCATCCGGAGGAACTTCAGGACATCGGCATCGTCTACGTTTCTCCAGTACTGATAGAAATCATACGGAGAGGTCTTGTCCGGATTCAGCCAGACGGCTCCGCCGGAGGTCTTGCCCATCTTCGTTCCGTCATGCTTCAACAGAAGCGTAATCGTCATCGCGTAAGCGTCCTTCTGGAGCTTCTTGCGGATCAGGTTGGCGCCGCCCAGCATGTTGGACCACTGATCGTCTCCGCCGAACTGCATCTGGCAGCCGTAATCCTGGAACAGGCGGTAGAAATCATAGCTCTGCATCAGCATGTAGGAAAATTCCAGGAAGGACAGACCGCTCTCCATGCGGTTGACGTAGCAGCGCGCGCGGAGCATCTCGTTGACGTTGAATTCCGATCCGATGTCACGCATGAAATCCAGGAAATTCAGGTCGCGCAGCCAGTCCGCATTGTTGACCATCTGCGCCTTGCCGGGTCCGAAGTCAATGAAGCGGCTCATCTGCTTCTTGAAGCACTCGCAGTTGTGGTCGATCTGCTCCACCGTCATCATCTTGCGCATGTCGCTGCGGCCGGAAGGATCGCCGATCATTGCGGTTCCGCCGCCCACAAGGGCGATCGGCTTGTTGCCTCTTTCCTGCATGCGCTTCATCAGAAGAAGCGCCATGAAGTGGCCGACATGCAGAGAATCCGCCGTGGGATCAAAGCCGATGTAAAACGTCGCCTTGCCGTTGTCGATCAGGTCCGCGATCTCCTTCTCATCCGTCAGCTGGGCAAGAAGGCCTCTTGCCTTCAGCTCCTGCGATAATGTCATATTTTCTTCCATCTCATTCCTCCCTGCCGCCCGGTCCGCGGCCCTTCTCTTATGATCTTCTTATCTTCTCCATGTGATCCGGTCATCCGCAGATTCCCTGCGGACATTGTTCCTCAGGATTCCCAGTCCAGCGCGTTGGACTCGATCTTCTTGTCACGCAACATCAGATCGCGCACGGCATCCGCCGGGTTCTTGCCCTCTTCGAGGACCTGGCAGACCTGATCAATGATCGGCGTCTCGATGCCGTATTTTACCGAGAGCTGGTGCGCCGCCTTCGCGCTGAAAACGCCCTCGACCACCTGCTGAACCTCTTTCATCGCCTCTTCCGGGGACCTGCCCTGGCCGATCAGAATACCGGCGCGGCGGTTTCTCGAATGCATGGAGGCGCAGGTGACAATCAGATCACCGATTCCGGTCAGCCCCGTGAAGGTCTCCGTTCTCCCGCCCATCGCGATTCCGAGTCTTGCGATCTCCGCGATGCCTCTTGTGATGAGCGCAGCCTTCGTGTTGTCGCCGTAGCCGAGTCCGTCCGCGATGCCGGCCGCCAGTGCCACAACATTCTTCAGGGCGGCACCGACCTGCATCCCGAGGACATCCGGGCTCGTATAGACGCGGAACACCTCACTCATGAAAATATCCTGCACATAGACGGCATCCTCTCGACTGCGAGAACCCGCCACGATGGCCGTCGGCATTCCCTTTCCGACCTCTTCCGCGTGCGTCGGTCCGCACAGAACCGCCGTGCGGCACTGGGGAATCTCCTCCTCAATGATCTGCGTCAGCGTCAGAAGCGTATCCGCTTCAATTCCCTTGGCTACGGATACAATCAGCTGATTCTCCTTCACATACGGCTTCATGCTGCGGGCGGTGCTCCGGGTAAACGGGGACGGTACCGCCAGAATGAGCAGATCCCTGCCGTCGATTGCCTTCTGAAGATCCGTCGTTGCCTGCACTTCCACGGGAAGCTTCACTCCGGGAAGCTTCACCTTCTGCTCGTGCTCCGTATTCAGCATATCCACTTCATCCTGCGCGATCGACCAGACCGTCACATGATGTCCGCGGTTTGAAAGCTCAAAGGTCAGTGCCGTTCCCCAGCTTCCTGCTCCCAGCATTCCGATTTCTGCCATAGTGATGATATTCCTCTCTTAATCTTGTCACGCGGCCATGGGCCGCGGGCTGACATCCGCATCCGCTCTGCCGCTGTCTCATTCCCCGCCGATGCAGGCGCTCTTCTCTCCTGTCATCCAAAAGCCGGCTTCTGAAGTCTATCTGCTCTCCTTATCGGAATGCGTCAGATACAGCTTTCTCTCATTGCCTGCCTTCAGGCGTCCGATGTTCGAGCGGTGGCGCCAGAACGCCATCGCGGTAAGGATTCCCATAATCACGTCAATTTCAATCAGCATCGCCGTGCCCGTGTGGTACATCCCAAGTGCGCCCTCGATCACGACCGCAAGGAAGGTCAGTCCGTACACGCACAGTGACCCCAGGGACACATAGTGCGTAATAAGAAACGGAACGAAAAAGGCAAGCGCTGCGAACGGAAGAAGGCTGATGTGATAACCGAACACAAAGCCCGCCATCACGGCAACGCCCTTTCCGCCGCGGAATTTCATATAAAAGGGATAATCATGTCCCAGAACCACGCCCGCGAACGCCCACATTTTCAGAAGATAGACCATATCCGGGTGGCTCTTTCCGAATAAGGCTCCGATGAGCAGAAGGCAGATCAGTCCCTTTCCCAGATCCAGGAAAAAGACAAGATATCCGGTCTTTTTCCCCATGACGCGCATGGCGTTGGTGGTTCCGGAGTTGCCGCTTCCGTAATTCCGGATATCGATGCCCTTATGTTTTCCGATCAGATAGGCCCACTGAATACAGCCAAAAAAATATCCGATCACCAGACAGATCAGCCGCAGTGCGATATTCATCTGCCGTTTACTCCTTCCTTCTATCCCGCGTTCCGGTACAGCCCGTTCCGCGCCGCTTTTCTCCTGCACCTTCCGATTCCGTCTACTTTTTCTCGTCCTCATTCCGCTCACGGATGATGAACCGGATCGGTGTTCCGACAAAGCCGAAGGTCTGCCGGATCTGATTCTCCAGATAACGCAGATAGGAGAAATGCATCAGATACTTGTAATTCACGAACAGGACAAAGGTAGGCGGTTTGACTCCCGCCTGCGTTCCGTAATAAATCTTCAGCATCCTGCCCTTGTCTGACGGCGGCTGCTGCATGACAGCGGCTTCGGTCAGGATCTCATTGAGAACGCCCGTCTGGATGCGCATGTTCTGGTTATTGGAAACCATGTCCACCTCGTCATAGATGACATTCATGCGCTGCCCCGTCTTCGCCGAGATGTAGATGATCTCCGCGTAAGGAATGAACGACAGGGTCTGATGAATCTTCGCCGTGAAGTTCTTCATCGTGGAATTGTCCTTGCTGATGGCATCCCACTTGTTCACCGCGATGATGACCGCCTTGCCGCGGTCATGGGCGATTCCCGCAATCTTCGCATCCTGCTCCGTGACGCCGTCCTCGGCGGAAATGACGAGAAGCGCAATGTCCGAGCGCTCCACGGCCGCCACAGCGCGCAGCACCATGTAGTGCTCCAGCTCCTCCGAGATCTTGTTCTTGCGGCGCAGTCCCGCGGTATCCACGAAAATATAGTCCTTTCCGTTGTGGCGGACTCTCGTGTCAATCGCATCGCGCGTCGTTCCCGCAATGTCCGAAACAATGACGCGGTTCTCGCCGATCAGACGGTTTACAATGGAGGATTTTCCGACGTTGGGCTTGCCGATGATGGCAACGCGGACGGTATCATCCTCTTCGATGTCATCCGAGCCCTCCGGGAAATGGCGGACCACTTCGTCCAGAAGATCGCCGATGCCGGTCTTGCCCGATGCGGAAACCGGGATCGGATCTCCGATGCCGAGATTATAGAATTCATAGACATACGGCTGCATCTGCACCGGCTTGTCCACCTTGTTGACGGTCAGAACGACCGGCTTGTGGGAACGGCGCAGCATGTCCGCCACCTTGGAATCCGCATCCTGCACGCCGGACTGGATATCCACGAGAAACAGAATGACATCCGCCATGTCAATGGCGATCTGGGCCTGCTCCCTCATCTGGGACAGGATGATGTCATTCGAGTCCGGCTCGATTCCGCCGGTATCAATCAGGGTAAAATTGTAATTCAGCCAGCTCGCATCCGCGTAGATCCGGTCTCTGGTTACGCCGGGAGTATCCTCCACGATGGAGATTCTCTCTCCCGCAATGGCGTTGAACAGCGTGGACTTTCCTACATTGGGACGGCCGACAATGGCTACGATCGGTTTGGATTTTTTCTTGGACATAATGCGTTCTGATTCCTGTACATTCTGATAGGCACAGATTCCGCGGCACCCGCTGACAAAAGCGCCGCCTTCCGGCCCGTGATGCCGGTATGGGAATCTGCACAGCTTTCTGAAACCTGCGTGCGGGCATGGTATGGCCGCACATACAGATGATATTGTAACACATGTTCCGAAAAAACAGAATTTTTATTGCTTCCGATCCAGAATCCGCAGCACTCTCTGCCGGTTGTATCTCTGCAGGATCACAAATGTCAGGTCAAATGCGGCCGCCAGTACCGAGGTGAGAATAAAAACCGGAAACGCACCGAACCACCGGCCCGCCGCAATCGGAAGAAAGCTCAGTACCACAATGGTTTCATGCACGAGCTCCGCCTGACACATCGCCTGCGCGATTTCCTCCCAGGTGTGAAGGCGCGGATCAAACAGGGACGCATCATAGGACGGGAGCCTTTTCTTCCACTGCTTCACTCCCAGCCTCTCATACAGCGCCCGCTCACGCGGCAAGACCCGATACCAGCGCTTTCGGTAATCCGCGCGGTTTCGCATCACCGTCCGGAATGCCAGTCCCGTCAGAAGCCGCATCCCCAGGTGATAGGCAAAGGTCCCGCACGTGATCGCAAGGGAAAGCCAGATCCCCGCAGCGGTTTTCCCGTACAGAAGCGCAAAAAGGACCGTCCCCGCGAGGAACGCGAGGGCAAGTCCTTTCATCAAAACGGGCATCGTCACTTTCTCTTTTCCGTCAGCCTTTTTGTTCATTTTCTCTAAAACATTTTTCCTAAAACAGGTCCAGCATATTGTCGAGATAAACCGCCTCCCGGACCTTCAGCTGGCATTCCGGCTTCGTCATGTAGTATAGAAGAAACTCCAGCACCAGCGCGCTTCCGAGGCCGCGCCCCTCGATCTTGAAATTGGAAAATCCCATCGGAAGATAAATATTCCGGATATCCCCGACGCCGATAAATCCCGGATTCTCCATCGCCCTGGAAAAGCGGTAGCCCTCTTCTGCGTGCAGGGCCCTGCAGCGGTGTTCCGGCCCCTTCTCTCCAAGGCTCAGTCTGCTGACCGCCTCATAGCAGGCCTTCCGCTCTCTGCAGCCAAACCAGCAGCACTCATTGCAGAGAAATTCCGTCTTGTTTTTCTGAAGGTCCGAAAGCGATGCCAGAAGATCCAGCTGCCTGTTCAGGCGGAAATCCGGAACGACATACCGGAACGCACTCCGCTCCGTTTCCTTCCGGAAATCCTCAAACTCCGTGAGAACCTTCGTCGTGGAAGAAACCAGATACAGCTGCGGATAGTTCTCCCGAAGGTATTCCGTAAGAAGCTCCGTGTGGACGATGACGCCGTTCTCTGCTCCCTCTTTTCCGGCGAACAATTTGCAGAGCGCATTGCATTCCGGATCCGAAAGATGCTCCCTGCGAAGAAGCGAATTGCTGAAGGTGAGTCTTGCCGAAATCCCGTATTCCCGAAGGAGCGCCAGTACCTCCTGCGGCTCTGCCTCTCCTGTTTCCACGCGGCCGCCGCCCCACAGGCACCCCGCCGGTGCCCCATACACCGAACCGATGTCGCACCAGTCATAGAAATATTCCCGGTGCTCATAAAAGAGCGGGAGAAATACCCGGTACAGCTCATAGAATTCGAACAGCCCCGGAAGGTGAAAGTTCGCTTTCATGCTTCTCTCGTTACCCGGAAGGTCGTTTCCACCATCACGATCATCAGGAGGAAGAAAATCAGCAGGAAGACCGGCATGACCGCGAAGGTCACGTGATTTCCGATCAGCCCGAAAATCGGCGGAATGAAGGTGGAGCCGACGTAAGCGCTCGCCATCTGGATCCCGATGATGGCTCCCGAATTCTCCGCGCCGAAATTATCCGGCGTGGAGTGAATGATGCAGGGATAAATCGGGCCGCACCCGAACCCGATCACCAGAAAAGCAACGAATGCCGCCTGATAGGAACGCATCGGCAGAAGAAGCGCCGCGATCCCGCAGATCAGGATCCCGGTGCCGAGCTGAATCATTCTCCGGTCGCCGAGTCTGTCCGTGATAAAGCCGCTGACGAATCTTCCCGCCGTAATTCCGATATAAAACAGCGCCGCAAATCCCGCCGCGCGCTCCGCGGGAATCCCCTTCACCTCGGCAAAATACGTGGCAGCCCACTGCATCGTGGTCGCCTCCGCGGCGCAGTAGGCAAAAAATCCGGTCAGAAGGAACGGAACGCCCCTGATGCGCAGCGCACCGAAAAGGCCGACACTCTTCCCGGCCTTTTCCGTTTTCGTCCCGTTCACCTTCCAGACGGGGAGCGTTACCAGCAGAAGAAGCGCAATCGCCAGCTGGATCATCCCCACGATCCGGTATCCGCTGTTCCAGGTGCGGTTGACCAGCGCATAGCTCATGATGAACGGGCTGATGATCGTTCCGACACCCCAGAAGCAGTGCAGCCAGCTCATGTGCTTTGCCTTGTAATGAAGGGCGATATAGTTGTTAAGGGCCGCGTCAATCGCTCCCGCCCCGAGACCGTAGGGAATCCCGAACGCCATCAGCATCCAGAAGCGGCTGGAGCACGAAAAGCCGAACAGTGCGAGCACGGTGAGGAATACGCTCACAACCGTCACAATCCGGGTTCCGAACCTGCGGGTGAGCCGGTCCGACAGAAGGCTCGATACGATCGTTCCTCCGGAAATGATCATCGACACGATTCCCATGTAAGACACGGGAACCCCGAGCTCGGTGTGCATCACCGGCCATCCGGAGCCGAGAAGCGAATCCGGAAGTCCCAGACTGATGAATGCGAGATAAATGAGTGCCAGCAATAGCATGTACATGTTTTCAGAAATCCTTTCCCCTTGTCATGCGATCCTCATGTGTCTCGCATGTTCCTCTCATCTTAGCACAAGCACTCCCGCCTTTGGCAGTGTTTTGAAAGCAAACTTTCCCCGCAGAAAAACAAGATGCGGCTGTCATCGAT
>DAIMKA010000090.1:0-227 GCA_036721955.1 Lachnospiraceae bacterium
TCACTCAAGATAAAATCAAGGGCAGCTCTTTTGGTAAATTCCACGTACAGAATCAGCCGTCTGGCCCGCACATGGGAAGCGTACTCCAGCCTTGACAGAACCGTCTCCGCAAGAAGGATCAGGACAGTCGTCAGAATTCCTCCCTCATAGAAACCGGAACCGAATGCAAGTCCCGTGACGGCAGTTGCCCAGAGCCCCGCCGAAGTTGTAAGTCCCCGCACCTGATT
>DAIMKA010000090.1:237-2412 GCA_036721955.1 Lachnospiraceae bacterium
TCTTCTGCGTGACGATGATGGCTCCCGCCCCAATGAAGCCGATACCGGCGATCACCTGTGCTCCCAGTCTTGCCATATCCGAGGAATAATGCAGAATAATTACCAGATACTGCCCCGTCATCGCGGTCATGCAGGCACCAAGGCAGATGAGAATGTGCGTCCGGAATCCTGCCGACCTTCTTTTATATTCCCGCTCCAGCCCGATGGCACCGCCGCAGAGCATCGCGCACAGCATTTTTACAAAGGTGGACAGCATATTGATGTCCCGCAGATATTCCAGTCCCTCAATCATCTCTACCTCCTTCAGATTCATCGAGTGCCGCAAAGAGAAATCCGCACAGGCGTTTTCACACCTCATTGATCTCCTGCACGCAGGAAAGCTGCATCAGAAGATCCAGCACGCTTTCGTGCCCGACATGCTTTGGGAGCCGGAGTGCGAGCACCGCGCTCGGATTTTCCCCTTTCTTTTTCCTGCCCTTCGCAATGTCCATATCATAGATCACCACATCCTTCTGGTGCAGGAGTCCCAGAATTTCCTTCAGATTTCCGAAACTCGTGTACTCTATATAGACATTCATATCTCTGGATTTCTTCGCGACCCAGTCGGAAACCGGAGACAGGAACAGATTGCTGCACAGAATCATCAGAAAACCAACCAGGATACAACCGTAATATCCGGCGCCGATGACGATTCCCATGCACGCGCTGGCCCACAGGCTTGCCGCCGAGGTCAGGCCCTTCACCTTCTGTCCGCGGCTGACCAGAATGGTCCCCGCCGCAAGAAAGCCGATTCCGCTTGTCACCTTCGCTGAATACCTGGAAACATCTACGGAAATGCCATATGCAGCAGAAAGCTCCGCCCATTGTCCGTGAATCATGTGGTAATCGTACTGGCTGGTCAGCATGGTGAGTGCTGCCCCGATGCTGACCAGCATATACGTACGAAGGCCAGCAGGATACCCTTTTCTCCCCCGCTCGATTCCGATGAAGGCCCCCACGAACATTGCCATGATAAGACGCAAAGTCACCGATACGATATTGAATTCATGAAAATACGCCGCCAGTTCGCTCATCTTCGCATGACTTTCCTTCTTTGTTTCACATTTCTTCCACGATTTCTTTTCCGGTCCGTACCGTTCAAAACCGCCCGAGGCGATTTCTCCTGCGAATGCTGCAGAGATCTCTGATCACTCGGGCGCAGACACGGTTATCCGTAAATCACAAAGGTCTGCGGCGCCACAACGAGGCTGTTCTTCCCCGCCTGCGCGCCTCCTCCGATCCGCAGGAGCTCTTTTCCGGAGACTGTTACCGGAGCAACCGCGGATTCCGTCGACGGATTGACGGCAATGGCATATCTGCCTCTCCGATATACGAAAGGCATTTTCCCTTCCTCCGCGTAAAGGACCTCATATTCTCCGTCCGCCTGAAGATCCTCATGCTCATGCCGGAACGCAAGCACCCGGCGGACCGTATTGAGAAGCGAGTTTTCCTCCTTCTCCTGCATTTCCACCGTCGGCGCATCGTCCGAAGGATCTACGGACAAATACAGGGAATCTGCACAGCCGTCGGAGAATCCGAGATTCTTTCCCGCCGACCACTGCATCGGCGTCCGGGATCCGGTGCGGAAATAGCCGCCTTCCTTCGTCGGGATGTGCTCATAGCGCATGCCGATTTCATCGCCGTAGTACAGGAACGGAACGCCAGGCATTGTGAAGATCATCGCGTATGCGAGCTTCAGCTCTTCCTCATCCAGCGTCTCTCTTGCGCGTATAGTGTCGTGATTGCAGGTAATCATCGAAATATAGCTTCTGCCCTTCGTCTTGTCGTAATAGCTCTGGAACTCCCGGGCAAAAGGCGTGATGTCGCCGTTTCCGTTCTTCTTGAAGAAGCTGTGATCCTCGTCTTTGTGATTTCCGTAGTCGCGAAGAAGCGTCGTGTAGCCGTTGTTCCTCTGATTCAGATAGAAATCCATGTCAAATCCTGCTTCGCAGGATCTCGGCGGATCACTCCACTCCGCCACAAACGCCGCCTCCGGGTAATCCCTTCTCACGCGGTCGAAAATATAATGCCAGACATGGGCCGTTCCGGACTTGTCCGCGTCGTCCTTCTTGACGAGCGACTCCGCCATATCCACGCGGAAACCGTCCACGCCCTTGTCGAACCAGAAAGCCATGA
>DAIMKA010000090.1:2491-5447 GCA_036721955.1 Lachnospiraceae bacterium
CGGATGAAGGAATCCGTAGTTGAGCGCAGGCTGGCACTTGAAGAAGTTCAGCAGGTAGGTCCCTGCACGCTCCGCCTCGCCTCCGATGTACGGAATGCCGTCACATCCGCGGAAGCAGTGATCCGTCCAGATGAAGCGCTCCGAATACCGGTTTTTCTCCGCCTTCTGACTCTCCTTGAACCAGGGATGCTCCTCCGAGGTATGGCCGGGCACGAGATCCAGCAGGATATGCATGCCCTTTTCATGCGCCTCATGGAACAGACGGTATAAATCGTTGTTGGTTCCGTACCGCGGTGCCACCTTCTTGTAATCGCTCACATCGTACCCGGCATCGTGGAACGGCGAGTCAAAGCAGGGATTGATCCAGACCGCGTTGCAGCCAAGACTTCGGATATAATCCAGCTTCTCCGTAATGCCGTTGATATCTCCGATGCCGTCCGCATTGGTGTCCCTGAAGCTCTGCGGATAGATTTCATAAAAAACTGCGTCTTTTAACCATCCAATCATTTTTGTATTCCCCCATAAAAAACTCCCTATGACACGCCTTTCGGTATGCCATAAGGAGTTTTCTTTCAGAACTTATCTCCTAAGCTCCGTTGTCTTCGGTATCCCGTCGCAATCAGCGTTTTTGTGAAGCTGTCGGTTCTCAGCGGTGATAATAGAAATCAATGTACTCTGCCGCAGCATCGAGGAAGGCCTCTCTGTCTCCGTCGCCGTAGTAGCCCTGTGCCGCTGCAGCGAGGTCTGCTCTCAGATCCCATGTCGGCCACTGGTTTCCGATGGTGGAGAATGCTGCGCCGCTCATGACGGTATCATAAACATCCATGAGCTGCTCCTTGTCGTACTTCACGCCCTTGACGTAGCTGATGTTGCCGTCAACTTCGTAGTACTCCTGAGCGATGTCGGTCTGGGACAGGAAATCCAGGAATGCCTTGCAGGCCTCCGGATACTTGGTGGATGTTCCGATGGACCATGCCGTGTCAACGTTTACCGCAACCTTCGGGGAATCCAGAAGAGGGCTCGGCAGTGCGCAGTAAGCGATGTCAATGTTCGGATCTGCGGTCAGGAACTGGGAAAGAAGCCAGCTGCCGTTGAACATGATCGCCGCGTCGCCATTTACGATATCCTGTACGGCTGCGTCTCTGTCCATTCCGAGTGCATCCTCGGTCGCATAAGGCTTGATGGTATCCAGGAAATCCGCAAAGGTATTGAGGGACTCACTGTCTGCAACGTCCTTGGTTCCGTCGGCGATTGCCTGGAAATCCTTCGGGCAGTCGGGGTTCAACTCGCCCATCAGACGCTCGGTCAGCTGATTTGCATCGCCCTTGAAGGGGAACGCAATCGGAGTCTTGATGCCGGAATCCTGAAGCTTCTGCAGATCTTCCTTGAACTCATCAAAGGTGGTCGGTGCGGAAGTGATGCCTGCTGCCTCGAAAAGATCCTTGCGGTAATAAACGCCGTAGGTGCTGACCGTCATCGGCATGCAGAACTGGATGCCCTTATACTCCGTCAGATCCAGAAGGTTCTGACCGATGTTCTTCTCGAATGCCTCGTTGGTGACATCGGTGACATAGCCCGCGTCATAGTATTCCTTGTACTCGACACCTGCGGGCATCACCTGCATGACGTCCGGAATGTCATTGGAAGCAAGTCTGGTCTTCAGCACCGTCTCGCCGTCCTCACCATAGGTGTGGTTGACCTTCACCTGCGGATACTGCGCCTCGAACTCCTTGATAATGTTGTCAACCACCTCCACGATCTCTTCCTTGATGGTGAAAACCTCGATGGTAGCGCCGTCTTCCGGTGTGTAATCACCGCTCACGGTGCCGCTCTCATCGTCAGCTACCGTGTCAAGAACCGGGGACTTGTCCGTGCTCTCTTCCGCAGCCGCCTCGGTGGTTTCCTCTGCTGCCGCCGTGGTGTCTGCAACGGAGCTGTCCGAGGACGAAGAAGACCCGCAGCCCGCCAGGGAGAATAACATCATCCCCGACATCATCAGTGCCAAAACTCTTTTCTTGTTCATGTTTGAACCTCCCTTAATATTGATCAGCGGCTCCCATTGCGCCGCAGATTCACGTTTCCGTTAGCCCTGTTTTCTCCTTTGTTTCTGGAATCAGAAAAAGCAGAACCGCTTTCTGTCGTATTGCCGTTTCGCCTGTCTTTCAGCGCTTCCGGCCTCAGATCTCCACCTGCATCCCGTCATAGGACGAAATGATGTGATCCTTTTCCATGATCTCCTGAAGCTGTGCATACGGCAGATAGAAGTTGTGTGAGTAGTGCGTTGCAATCACAACGGTCTTCTCGTCAATCAGACCATCCTTCTCGAACCGTTCCTTCATCTTCAGAATGTTCGGGTAGCCCATGCTCAGAAGGTCGAATTTCAGATGGTTCTGTTCCAGATAGTCCCAGGTCTCCTCCGGATATTCTCCGGTGTCATTGCTGTAAAGGACCCGTTTTCCGCCGCTTTCAATGCTGTAGATCAGACAGTTCTCTCTCGGATCATGGTTGGCGGTCAGCGGGGTTACAAGATAATCCCCGATCTTCACAGGCTCGAAATTATGCAGCTCGTGAATCACAACTCTTCCATCAACGTCCACTTCCGGCGTCTTTTTCAGCCGTTCCACACAGACATTATTGCCGTATACGTGAACCGGCCCGGTGATGTTGTTCGCATAGTCCGCGCTCCGCATCGCGAACTCTTCCGGATAGAAATGATCCTGATGCGAATGCGTGAAAATCACGTATTTCAATCGGTAGAACTCCAGCTGATTCTGGAGCATGTGCATGTAGGCATCCTGCGGAAAATCAACCATCAGGTCATCATTGAACAGGACCTGCGACCTCGTCCGGATATCCTTTCCCCGCATTTTTCTTGCCTGCTGGCAGACCTCGCAGTTGCACCAGACGGCAGGAATTGCCTCTGCCGCGGCAGTTCCCAGATACTGCAGTTTCATAG
>DAIMKA010000090.1:5457-7595 GCA_036721955.1 Lachnospiraceae bacterium
TTCCATTCCCGGTCCCCGTTCATTTCCCTGTTTCCGGATCCCGGTTTTCATTTGTTTTCTGCTTTCCAGTCACGATTTTCATTGACTTTTTACCCTGTTTCCGGGATTATCCCTTGACTGCTCCGCTCGTCAGGCCCGACATGATCTGCTTCTGAAGGAAGAGATAGATCACGAGAATCGGGATCATCGAGATGCACAGGCAGGCAAATACGAGTCCGTAGTCCACACCCGCTTCCGACTGGAAGTTGTACTGGTACAGAACAATAGTCCAGTACTGCGGAGACCGGTTCAGAATGATCAGAGGAAGCGTGAAGTCGTTCCAGGTCCAGAGACAGTCCTTGATGACCGATGTTGCGATAATCGGCTGCATCAGAGGGAAAATGATTCTCCGGTAGGTGTAGAAGGTGCTGGATCCGTCGATGGACGCCGCCTCCTCGAGGTCCCTCGGAATTCCTGCAAGATACCCGGTGTACAGGAAGGTCGCCTCACAGGTGGTGGAGCCGATGCAGAGGATTGCGAGTCCGACCGGGCTCATCATCTTCAGCGCGGACATCATCTGAACCAACGGAATCATTTTCACCTGGAAGGGAATGAAAATTCCGATCAGCAGATAGAAGTAGAATCCTCTCCACTTCTTGTCCTCGTTCATTCTGCGTCCGACGGAATAGCCCAGCATCGGCATCAGGAGAACATCGCCTGCCGCAACGACCGCCGTGATCACCGCCGTGTTCAGCAGCGCTCTCCAGAATCCTCTCTTCGAGAGAATGTACGTGAAGTTTCCGGTATACCACTTCTTCGGAAGAGACAGGTAGTTGGTGATCGTCTCCGAAGTGCTCTTGAAGCTCGTGATGAAGGTAATGTACAGCGGAAGAATGATGGTCAGCAGCCCGATGATCAGAAGCGCATAGACCAGGATTTTATGTAATTTCTTTTTACTCATTTGCTTGCCCCACCCCTATTATGCGTTTACGGATTTCTTGTTGCTGATCTGCAGCTGGATATAAGAAATCACAGCTACCACAATGCCGACGATGATCGCTTCCGCCATCGCGGATGCAAAGCGGTTGTTCTTGAACGCATCGTTGTAAATCAGAACGGACAGTGACCGCGTCGCGTTGTTCGGACCTCCGTCGGTCAGAATCTTTATCTGATCGAAGACCATCAGGCCGCCCTTGACTGCCAGTACCAGAACAACGGAGAGAGTCGGAATCAGGTGCGGAATGGTGATGTAGCGGAACACCTTCCAGCGATTCGCCCCGTCGATTCTCGCCGCTTCCAGGAGCTCCTGCGGAATGGTCTGAAGTCCCGCGAGAATCAGAATCGACTGCATCGGCAGCGCCCCCCAAAGCGCTACGAACAGGATGCCGAAAATTGCGGTGTCCTTGCTGGACAGGATGCTCTTATGCAGTGCCGCAATTCCCATTGCGTCTCCGAAGGCCGGAAGCACGCGGAAGAAAATCTGATTGAAAATCATGGATACGGTCACGCTGCTGAACAGTGCCGGAAGGAAATACAGAGCCCGGAAGGTTGTGCTGCCTTTCACCCGCTGGTTCAGGAGCATTGCGATGACAGTGGCAAGAATCAGGATTCCGGCAACATAGAAAATGGTGTAGCGGAAGTTGAAAAGAAAGGCCTTCAGGAACCGCTTGTCTGTCAGGGCGTTGATGTAGTTCTGCAGTCCCACGAAGTTATTGCTCCTCGCAATGCTGTTCCAGTCCGTGAAACTGTAGTACACACCGAGACATACCGGCACGGTAAAGAAGAACGTGTACAGTGCCGCCCCCGGTATGGACATCAGCGTGGTCGTTCTTTTGTAGTCCTTTTTCAGACAAGTCTGATGTTGTGTATCTTTTTTCAATTTCTCGCATCCCCCTTCTTTTGATATTGTAAATATCAACATTTTCGTATTTTCTTTCCTTGTTTTATTTGTCGATATTATACTATTCCCATTCGTGTGTCAATCGCTTTAATAAACTTTTGTAAACTATTTGTTGTGTATTTTGTATTTATTCTCAGTAGAATACGTCCGAATTTTTGGTCAAAAATAAAAGGGCACACAAAAGTAACCTCTGTCACTTTTGCCGCTCTCATCATCTCTAAGGCAAGTTCATTATTCGATTTCTGTCCTTCCAGCACGG
>DAIMKA010000091.1:0-4562 GCA_036721955.1 Lachnospiraceae bacterium
TGACATAGCCGCCGCAGACCACCTGTTTGACCGGTTTCTCCGGATTTTCCGCAAGTGCTGCCGTCATCTTCGAAAGGCAGTCCTGTTCCAGCCAGTCGTCGCAGTCCAGAAAGCACAGATAGGGAGCGCGGCTCTCCTCCACGCCGCGGATCCAGGTGGCCATCAGGCCTTCATTTTCTTTATGAATGACATGGACTCTCGGATCCATCGCGGCCGCGTGATCGCAGATGCTCCCGCTCTCATCCCGGGAACCGTCATCGATCAGCCACAGCTCGAAGTCCGGAAAGGTCTGCGCCAGGACGCTGTCGATGCAGGCCTGCAGATAATTCTCTCCATTATAAACCGGCACAATCACGCCGACATATGCAGCTTCCTGCATCCTTATACCTCACTGAGGCAAAATCCGCGCAGGCGGTTTTGCCGAATGTGGCAGCCGGTGCGTCAGCACCGATGCTGCTGTTTGAAAGTGACATATCAATGTCACTTTCAAACTTTCTGCTCTCCTTTTTACTCTTTATCCGCTCCGCATTTTTTCGGATACACTGCCGAATGCCCGGAACGGGACTGGCCCTTCTCTCCCAGCACTTTCCGGTACACCGCCTCGATCCGGTCCAGGTGCTTTTCAAATCCGTACTCGCTCTCTGCCCGCTGCAGCGAAGCCCGGGAGGCTTCCTTCCAGGCAGTCTCGTCGGTAAGAAGCCGGATCAGGGCCTTTGCCATCTGCCCGCTGTCCCCGGCATCCGCGAGCTGCGCCTGCGGGCCGTCGCCCACAAGGTTCGGAATCCCGCCGACGTTCGTCGTCACCATCGGAAGACCATATCCCATCGCCTCCAGAAGAGACATCGGCATTGCCTCCATATGCGAGGGAAGAAGGAACACCATGCTCTGTGCAAGGAGCCTTTCCTTCTCTTCTCCGCGCGCCCAGCCGGGAAACCGCACGTTGTCCCTCTGCACCTTCTCCGGAAGTCCCTCCGTCACAAGCTCCCGGTCGCCGACACCGCCAAGGACAAAGGACGCCTCCGGGACCTTTTCCGTCACCTGCCGGATTATTTCCGGCATCTCCCGCATTCCCTTTCCTTCCGTGAGAACACCCAGATACAGGATCTCCTTGTTCTTCTGCCGGAGTCTTAGCTGCTCTTCTTCCATCACCTCCGGGTGAACAATGCTGTAGTTGGGTACCACGTCAATCCGCTCCTTCGGAAACGTCACGGACAGTACCTCTTTCCAGTGATTCGTCAGAACGATCATCCGGCTGCACCTGCCGTAGACGCGGCGCACCAGTCTTTTTTTCCTCTCGGATGCGTTCTCATAGAATTCCGCGAAAGCCGAACCGTGAATGTGATTCACCACCGGAATGCCCTTCCCTGCCGCCATTTCAATGAACGGGAGCTTGCGGTAGAAGCTCGGACCGAAGGAAGAATGAATATGAACAAGTTCCGGCGGATCCTTCCGCAGGATCTCCCGGAACTGCCGATATGCCTTCAGAGCCTTTTTCAGTTTATCCGACTTGCTCCCGTCGCAGTAGGACTGGACATAAGTGATCCGGAAATCCTTCTCCAGACGGCTTCCGTAATATCCCGAGGTCACGGCGGCAATTCCGCCGTGCACCATGGGATCCGGAACAATCATACAGATATGATGCATTACTTTGCTCCTCTGTGTCCCAGAACCACAACCACGGTCTGCAGCAGGATTTTGAAATCCAGCGTCAGCGACCAGTTGTCGATGTACTGAAGATCCAGCCGCACCACCTCGTCGAAGTCCGAGATATCGCTTCTCCCGCTCACCTGCCACATACCGGTGAGTCCCGGCGTCATGGACAGCCGGCGGCGGTAATGCTCGTCGTACTGCTCGAACTCGTCCTCGGTCGGAGGTCTCGTGCCGACAAGACTCATATCTCCCTTTAACACGTTCAGAAACTGCGGGAACTCATCCAGGCTTGTCCTGCGAAGGAACGCTCCCACCTTCGTGATGCGGGGGTCATGATCCATCTTGAACATCAGACCCTTGACCTCGTTCTCCCGCTCCAGCTCCTTCTTCCTCTCCTCTGCATCCTGATACATGGAGCGGAACTTGTAAATCTTGAAGCGCCGCCCGTTCTTGCCGATCCTCGTCTGGGCGAAAAACACCGGTCCGGGCGAATCCAGCTTGATCGCAGGGGCAATGAACAGCGTCAGAATGCCGGTGATGGCAACGCCGACAAGGCCGCCCAGAATGTCGAACATCCGCTTGATCAGAAGCCTCTTGTAGCTCGACCGGAAGCGCATATACGTCACGGTCGTGTAATCCGCGAAGGTTTCAACCTTCGTCGTGGCACCGCCCACATCCGGGAGATCCAGATTGTAGCGGCAGACAACACCCATCTCCTCGAATCCGTCGATCAGGGGCCGCACCTCTTCCTGCGTCAGACCCGGCGTATTGATGAACACCTCGTCAAACGGAATCTGCGTCAGCTTCTCCGTCATTTCCCGGAACGAGGCCGCCCGCTCTTCTTCCGTCGCATCCCGCATGTTCTTCACCGAGGCGGATCCGACGATCTGATAGGAAAGATCAATGTTCTTCCGAAGTCTCGTGATCGTGCTGTCGATCTGATCCGCGGGAGCGACCACCAGAACCTTCGTCACCAGCTTGTCATCCGTATAAATTCCGTGCAGAAACCGCTTAAACAGGATGTGCGCAAGGTACATCATCAGCAGGTTGATCCAGATGAAATTCAGAATCACCTGGCGGGAAAGGATCCAGCTCCACCGCGCAAAGAAAACGAAGGCCAGGGAAAACAGGATCATCACACCGTTGAACTGCAGAACCGACATCAGCTCCCGGAATGCACCGCGCCGCAGAAAATCCCGGTTCCATTCATTAAAAAAGCCGTAAACCGTGCAGAACAGAAGGAACACGATCAGAACCGCATAGTGGAGCGTCTTGCTGCCCCAGTCGTTGTTGCCCGCAAAGCGCAGGCTCGTCGCAATCCAGTAGGAAACAGATATGCAGATCATGTCAATCAGCCACAGGCCATAGGTCTGAAGCACTCTGTTCTTCTGATTCATTCCTTATTCCTTTCCTATGCACGTTTCCGAGTGCGCGAGGAGAATTTCACGAAGGTGAATTCTCCGATGCGGGAGCAGGGCGCTTTTATGCCCGCTCCGGGCAGGAGGAAGTGCCATCGGGCACTTCCGAGTGCAGAATCCCTGGCAGGTACATCGCCGCGACGAGAAGCGCGTAGTTTCTCCCGATATAGGCAGAAACCAGATGCGCCTCGAACACCGTATACAGACTGCAGCACAGGAGCAGCATAAACGCCGCCTTGTCCTTTGTCCTCCTCGCATGCTCCAGAAGAGCGAAGGTGATTCCGATGATCATCAGGGCCGGGATCACGCCGTACCAGTACACCACGCGAAGCCATCCGAGATCAAAATAGCAGACATTCAGCCGCGAACCGAACCATTTCCAGGTGGACAGCGTCCCCTCATGGAAAGTGGTCGTCCACATGGAGGAAATCCGGCCCGTCAGCACATGATCCAGCTTCGCCATCAGAGGGTGTTTCGCAGGATCGAACAGCCCGCAGCAAACCGAGAACACCAGTCCCAGCACCAGCATCAGCTCTCCCAGGATATACACCGCGTTTCCATTGGCCAGCTTTCTGCCGTAATGAAGAACCAGAGAGACGAAAAGCGCCAGCATGGAAACCGCAAAGGCCGTGTTGCTGCGCGTCAGTCCGTATAAAAGAACATTTCCCACCCCGAGGAGCAGGTAGACATACAGCTTCATCCTCTTCTCGAACAGATACAGTCCGAAAATCAGGAGCATCGCCGCCATGCAGTGCAGGGAATTGGGGTGTCCAAGGCCCAGATCCCACCTCGTTTCCACGCCGTGTCCGTAGTCACAGGTCTGATAGAGATGTCCCTGAACTCCTGCAAGAGCAAGCCCCACCAGCGCCGCGCACCCGGCAATCGTCGAGAAGAAGGTCAGCTTCATCGCCTTCGGTACCGAAACGGTTCCGGCCGCCCGGAGGAACATCAGCACCCTCAGAAGATCATTTCTTCCGCCAAAGCGCCAGGACAGCACACCGATGACAACCGCCGCCGCAAAGGCCGCGTTCTCTCTCAGAGAACTTCTTCTCACCGTAAAAACACAGCGCAGGGCGAAAAGGACAAAGGTCATCCGGTACAGCTGCCCTTCGTACGGATCCGTCCAGCTGCTCTTGTCCCAGATGACAATCAGAATCTCCGTAAGGAGTCCGAGATAGAAGAGTCCCGCAGTGACCCGGTCGGTCAATTTTTCAAATTTCATTCCTCGCTCAGGCAAAATCCGCGAAGGTGTTTTTGCCGGATGCGGCAGCACCGATGCTGCAGTTTGAAAACGGCCTGTCGATGCCGCTTTCCAGCCTTCTTCATTCCCCGGGGTCTGCAGGTTTTCACTGCCCGGCTGCTTTGTTTTCTTGTTCATGGATTTTTCCGTTTTCGTCTCTATCTGCGGTTCTTCCAGCTCACAATCGTCTTCTCATACAGATCCGAGAGCAGGAAATACCGCCGCGGGGAATCCGCATAGAGCTTCAGCCTCTC
>DAIMKA010000091.1:4572-7485 GCA_036721955.1 Lachnospiraceae bacterium
GGCGCCGATGGACAGGCCGCCCTCGGAATAGGCAGTCTGGGTACGGCCGTAAGCCATGGCCAGGAAATACTCCCGCATGGCCACATTGATGGCGTCGCAGACCAGGTCGGTGTTCAACGCCTCCAGCAGGGTCTTCCCCGGCAGGATCTCCGCCGCCAGCTCCAGGATCCGGTCCCGGTGCGCGGAAAGCCTCTCCTGCAGCTCCTTCGCCTCTTCCCCGGTCTTGCTGCATTTCCGGTAGTCCTCAACATAGAAGAGAAGCCTTCGGTAAAACCAGTACTCGGACTCTTCCGCCAGGTCCTCCAGACCGCTTTCCTTCAGCATTTCCAGATGGGTTTTCCAGGCCGGAATCTCCTGTGTCAGCGTGCGTCTCGCCCGCCCGCTGTTCATAATGCTCTCCCCCCGGTCCTGCACATAATCGTACAGGGCAGCAGGAAGATACAGGACCTTTCTGGACAGGCACAGCGCCTTCGTCGTAAACGGGATATCCTCCGCACTGGTTCCCTCCGGAAACCGGTTGTTCCGAAGAAGCCTTCTGTGGAACAGCTTGCTCCAGACCGCCGCATGGAGGACAACCCTGCCGTCCGTCCCTTCCGCTGCCGAACGGATGAAGCACCGGATGGCATCCCTTTGCTGCAATAATACACTTGCCTTAAGGACAGGGTCAAATGACGCCACCGGGTCCTTCCGGCAGGCCGTTTCGGAGGGATTCTCCGGTTTCTCTGTCAGAGACCTCCGGTCTGTCCCCCCGGCTTCCGCACTTTCCGGATTCGGGCCCTCCGCCGCGGTCTCGCGGTAATTCACCACCGCCATGTCGGCTCCGGAAGCGAGAATTCCGCGCACCATGGCCTCATACATCTCCGGATGTGCCCGGTCATCGCCGTCCACAAAGCCAATGTATTCCCCTCTTGCGTTTGCGATTCCCTCATTCCGTGCCGCGGAGACCCCGCGGTTTTCGGTGTGGAAGACACGGACTCTCGGATCTCCGGCCGCCATGCGGTCCAGAATCTGTCCGGTCCCGTCTGTCGATCCGTCATCCACGGCGATGATTTCCAGATTTTTCCATGTCTGGTTCCGGACCGATTCCACCGCACCCCCGATGTAGGGTGCCACGTTGTAAGCCGTAATGATGACGGAGATCAGCGGCACGTCCGTGCGCATCGTTCCGCGCGGGCTGATTCTTCTCATGAAATCCGCGTAAATATCAGTTCTTGCCAGCTCGCTTCCGTCCCTTTCGTTGTTCCAGACGGACGGCGCAAAGACCATTTTGTCCGGGGCGCTGCAAAGCCACGATCCCCACCAGGAGAAGCTCGAGTTCGCAATCACGTGGTTCTGGCACAGCGTCATCAGATACAGATCCAGATACCCGTGATCCTCGTCGCTCCCCTTTACCAGGACAAAATGTCCGCGGCCGAGGTTCTCACTCCGCTCCGCCTGATAGCGGATCCACTCCCCCGCCTTCTCCTCGTCATTCGAGAAGACAAAGAAGGTCATCTCCGGATCCCGCCCCTTCAGCTGCCGGAGCGCCGTGTCATAATAAGCATCCGTGCAGATACCGCCGTAAATATCGCCCTTGTCCACGTAGTCGCCGAAGCGAAGGTGGATAGAGGCACTGCCTCCTGCGGGCACTCCCCGGGCTGCCGCCGCCCGGTTCGCTTCCCGGATTCTCTCCGCATAGCCGCGGGACTGCGCCAGAATCTTCTGTTCCTGCCTGGTGCTGTTTTCCTTCGGCTCCAGAAGACGATCCGGAAAGGAAAAGGCCTCCCGGACCTCTTTTTCCGCGCCTTCAAAGTAGCGGGGACTCTGAAAGCCTCCGCAGAAATATCCCTCCGTGATCTCCAGAAAGGAAGGATCGAAGACAAAATCCCGGTCATCCTTCTCCAGGGATTTCCGCCCGGAGAGCTTTCTCCGGACGCGGCTCGGAAGATCCATGGCTCCGTCCGTCAGCCGTTCCAAGTCTTCCCTTCGCGCGGTCTCATACCGGATCCCGAAAATATTCAGGCACTTCGGTCTTCGCTGCTGCGTAGAATTCCGGAAGGTTTCGGGATCATACTGGGATTCATCGTCAAAGACGACCTCCCGGCCCAGCTTCTTCAGCTTCAGGTACAGCGCGTATTGAAACATCTGATTGCCGAGTCCCCCCGACATTCTGATTATGATCATATCCCCCCGTTTGTCCTTCCTTCTCCTGATCTTCCTTGAAGCGCTTTTCTCAGGGCGCCGATCCCGTAATTCTCAGACAGCCATCCTGGCAGCTCCCTGCCTTTCCCGGGTTCCCATGACAGCGTCTGCCGCTGCCCTTACCCGGCAAGCGATCCCTTCCAGTATTCCGCCCACTGCTGGAACACGAAAAAGCTCCACAGGAGCCTCGAGTAGTTGCGGCCCGTCCCGGCACCGCCGTCTCCCTCCGAAAGGAATCTGCTGATGAGTCCGACCACCGTCTCCGGATCGAAAATTCCCTGCTCCCGCAGAAACTGTGCATTCCCGTAGGTCAAAAGCTTCTCCCGCAAGGGGCCCGCAAGCCACTTGTCAAGCGGCACGGAAAAGCCCTTCTTCGGCCTTTCCAGAAGGTCCTTCGGGATATAATCACAGGCCAGTTCCTTCAGAATATATTTCTTCGACCAGCCGCCTTGTTCGTTTTTGTGATACTTCAGATTGTGATCCAGACGCCAGGAATACAGCATTACCTCCGGATCCAGAAACGGGCACCGGTTCTCCAGTGAATACTTCATGGACGCCCGGTCCACCTTCGCCAGGATATCCCCCGGAAGGTACGTGTCCATATCCAGCAGCATTCTCGTAATCTGCCAGTTGCCGGAAGGGTACTGATCTTCCACCTCATAGTTGACGGGAAGAAAACCGCTGCCGGCCAGTGCATTCCCCAGGGTGCCGCCGGCCTCCCCGGAACCCGGG
>DAIMKA010000092.1:0-7364 GCA_036721955.1 Lachnospiraceae bacterium
GAGGGGAGAAGGACGCTGATCCGCCTGTTCATCGGGAACCGGGAGGATCTGGAGAAGGCTTTGGAGAAGGCGCGGGAAGAGAAAAAGCCGGTGTCTTTGATTCTGACGGAGCCTCTCTGCAGGGATCTGAAGATGCGGGAGAGGCTTTTCTCTTTCCGGAGTACATCGTACTGGACGGAGCCTTTCCGATGGAGATTCTGAACTTTGTCTGCGCGGATCTTAAGATGGAATTCGAACGGGTGGTGACGGTGTACACGGTTCCGTCGTCCATTCACTGCGCGCGAGAGAAGCTCTACCTCGGAGACGAGTTCATGGACCGGTATGAGGAGCCCTCGCTTCACCGCGATGCCGGAAGCCACAGCGAGCAGAAAATCGAAACTGCTCCCGCGGCGGACGAAAGCGTGTAAACAGCGTGGAGTCACTCCGGGACAAGGCACAAAAAAGGATCACGGGCGAAAGCTCCGGAGAAGAGGCCGGAGAGCATGCCGGAGATCGAAGCAGCGCCGGAAGGTGCGGGGAAGGATAATTGTCTGTCATATGCTGAAATCATTCAAGAAAATCAACCAGCTGCTGGATCACCGGCAGAAGGTCACCATGGTCTTTCTGGTCTTCGTCATGCTGATCGGTGCGGTTCTGGAAGCGCTCGGCATCACGCTGGTCATTCCGATCATGCAGGCCATCATCGACCCGCAGTCCATCCTGGACAACGAATATCACATGGGAGACGTGTACCGGATCTGCGGAGCGAAGAGCATGCAGCAGTTTGCGGTGATGATGATGGTTGCCATCGTGATTGTCTTTGCCCTGAAGAACATTTACCTGTTCCTGGAGCAGAAGATCCTGCTCCGGTTCATCTACAAGAACCAGTTCGAGACGAGCAACCGCATGATGATCAATTTCATGAAGCGGCCCTATGAATACTATCTGAATGCCAACACGGCAATCATTCAGCGCAATATCACCTCGGACATCAACAACGTGTACGCGCTGATTCTGAACATCCTGCAGATGACCTCGGAGGTCATTGTCTTCGTCATTCTGGTCGCGGTTCTGGTTGCCGTGGATCCGGTCATGACACTGACGATTGCGGCTCTTCTGGTGCTGGTCCTTCTGATCATCAAGAAATTTCTGAAGCCGGTCATGATCAAGGCGGGAAAGGAGAATCAGGACTACTACTCCGGCCTCTATCAGTGGATTGCGGAATCCGTGGACGCGGTCAAGGAGATCAAGATCGCAAACCGCGAGAATTACTTCATCAATGAATATTCCAAGTGCGGCAACGGCTATGTCAATGCCGTGCAGAAGTACAGTCTCTACAGCTCGACGCCGCGGCTTCTCATCGAGTGGATTTTCATGACAGGCATCATCGTGTACATGCTGGTGCAGGTGGTGGGCGGCTCCGGCGATCTGACTGCGCTCGTTCCGCAGCTGACGGCGTTCGCACTTGCGGCGGCAAGACTTCTTCCGTCCGCGAACCGCATGAATACGTACATGACGAACATTTCCTATTTCCAGCCGTTCCTCGACAACGTCAGCGAGAACCTGCAGGAGGAGATTCACGACAAGAATATTTCCTACCGCGTGGAGGATTATGATCCCGGGGATGTCGCCGAGAAGCTTCCGGTGCTCTCGGAGATTCAGATGAAGGACATCGTGTACCATTATCCGGATTCGGATGTGAAAATCTTCGATCATGCGAGCGTCACCTTCCCGGTGGGCAAGTCCATCGGCATCGTCGGCTCGTCCGGCGGCGGCAAGACGACCCTGATCAATATCATGCTGGGCCTTCTGAAGCCGGAGGAGGGACAGATTCTGGCAGACGGCGTGGATGTTCAGACGAATTACCGCGGATGGCTGCGCAACATCGGCTACATTCCGCAGTCGATTTATATGCTGGATACGACGATCCGCAAGAATGTGGCCTTTGGTGTTCCGGAGAAGGACATCGATGACGAGAAGGTCTGGAGAGCGCTGAAGGAAGCACAGCTGGATGAGCACGTGCGGTCCCTTCCGGAGGGACTGGATACGCGGATCGGCCAGAACGGCATCCGGTTCTCCGGCGGTCAGAAGCAGAGAATCGGGATCGCTCGGGCTCTCTTCGAGGATCCGGAGGTTCTGGTTCTGGATGAGGCGACCTCGGCACTGGACAACGAGACCGAGGCGGCCATTATGGAGAGCGTCAACCGGCTTCACGGCCGCAAGACGCTGATCATCATCGCGCATCGTCTGGAGACGATTGAGAAGTGCGATATGGTATACCGCGTGGAAGGAAAGAACGTCGTCCGGGAGCGCTGATCCGGCAATCCGGTCCGGGAGACGGCCGGAGCGAAGGGACAGTGCAGCAGGCGGTCCGGGATACAGCCGGTGTGAAAGGACAGTGCCGCGGGCGGGCACGGGAGGCGGACGACCCGGACGGGCAGTGATGAAGACCGGGGAGAGGAATGCTTCTGCGGACGGGCAGCAGGAGCTTCGGAAGATGTGCAGATGAAGAAAAAAAAGATCAGACAGGCGAATATGGAGCTTCTCCGGATGGTGTCCATGATGGGAATCACCATTCTGCACATTCTGTACTGGAACGATGCTATTTTGACGCAGAGCAGCACCATCACCGGGCTCCGCATTGCGGGCTCCGTGCTGGAGAGCCTGTGTGTGCCGGTTGTTGCAACCTACGTGATGATCAGCGGATATTATGACACCTCGGAGGAATTCCGGCTGTCAAGGCTTCTCCGCCTTCTTGCAGAGGTCTGGTTTTACTCCATCGGACTTCATCTGGTGCTGCGGGCGGCGGGAGCGGTTCCGCCCGGGGAGAGCATCTGGGACCTTGCCCGGTATGTCCTTCCGGTCATGATGGGGCATTACTGGTTTGTCACGGCCTTCGTGGTGATGGAAATCCTGGCGCCCCTTCTTACGGCAGCGGCGGAAAGAGTGGACCGGAGGACGCTGCGCGGAGTCATCGGCGGGCTTCTTGTCTATGAGTGTGTCTTGAAGACCGTCCTTCCGTTTCAACTGACGGAGGACGGTCAGGGCTATGATTTCGGCTTTTTCCTGCTCCTGTTCCTGATCGCGGCCTATCTTCGCAGATACGGAGCTCCGAAGCGTGTTTCCTCGGGAAGGGGAGCGGCGCTTCTTTATTTCGGAAGCTGCGCGGTCTCTGCCGCTGTGCAGATCGGTGCTTCTTTTCTTCATGCGAAGACGGGGAGCTTCTCGTATCTGATGAATGCTCCGTTTCATTACAATTATCTGTTCGCAGTGACGGCATCCTGCGGACTGTTTCTGATGTTCCGGGGAATCCGGATTCCGGAGGGAAGAGCCGCCCGGCTGATCCGGAGCCTCTCTCCTCTTACCTTCGGCGTGTACCTCATTCAGTGCCATGCGGATCTTCTTCCCGGATGGCCGCAGGCACTGGCCGGGAGGGCAGGGATTTCTGCGCAGACAACGCCGGCCCCGGTGTTCTTTGCGTGGGTGATCGGCTGTGCGCTGTTCGTGTATCTTGTCTGCAGCACCGTGGATGCCCTTCGGAAGCTTCTGTTCGATGGAGTGGAAAAGCTATGCAGAAAATGAGAATGGACAGGGAGACGGACCGGCAGAAGGGCCGGAACATGCGCGGCCCCGCAGAGGGGAGCATGGAGACCGGGTTCCGGCGGATCTGGAAGAGGGCGGCGGGATTTCAGGCACCGCTCCAGCGGTACTTGTTTCCGGTTCTTCTGGCTCTGTGGCCGCTCTGGGGAGTCTTCAGCGGCATTGATGTGACGGATGCGGGCTACAGCCTTGGCAATTATCTGACCCTGAAGGACGGAATGTGGTTTTTTGCAACGTTTCTTGCCAATAAGACAGGGGCGTTTCTCACGCTTTTGCCGGGCGGAGCGGGGCTTCTTGCGATGAATGTCAAGACCGCCCTCCTGATTTCAGCGGCGGCGCTGGCTTCCTATTATACGCTGCAGAGAATGATCCCGGGCTGGATGGTGTTCCTTGGGGAGGTGCTCGCCGAGTCCCTCTTCTGGTGCCCGTCCGTCATCCTTTACAACGTACTGTCCTATGTGATTCTGACGTTTGCCTGCCTGTGCCTGTTCCGGGCGGTCAACGGCGTCCCGAGACGGCGCGGCTGGTATGCGGCGGCGGGAGTGCTCCTCGGCATCAATGTGTTCGTCCGCTTCTCCAACGCGCTGCAGGCGGCTTTAATCCTCGCAGTCTGGCTGGAGGAGTACTGGTCCGGACGAAAGGCAGGGGAAGCCCGGAGGGATACCGCGGCCTGCCTTCTCGGCTATGCGGCCGGGGCAGGAGCCGTCCTTGCCTGGATTTCACTGGAATACGGATTCGGCACCTGGCTGTCCTCCATTCTGGAACTGTTCGGAATCGGCGGGGACTATACGTTTGCGGACATGCTGATGACGACGCTGGACGCGTACGGCTCGGCACTACGCTGGATGCTGGTCATGGCGGCATGCGTGATCGCCGGAATGTTCTTCTTCGCCATGCCGATCCTCCGGAAGAACCGCCGGATCAAACGGCTCCTGTATCTGGCGGGAATTCTGGTTCTTTTCCGGTTTTACTGGGGACACGGGGCATTTACGACGAACTACCGCGATTACTGGTGCATGTTCACCCCTGCCATGATGTTCGTGATTCTGGCAATGGTTCTTGACGTGATCGGAATTTTCGGTGGGGTCGGTGCGACGACGGACGAGCGGTTTCTCGCCGCAATGTCGCTTCTTCTGATTCTGATTCTCCCGTTCGGTTCGAACAATTATACGTTTCCGATTCTGCTGGACCTGTTCCTCATCGCGCCGTTTGCGCTGTGGATGTTCCGGAGAATCTGGCAGGAATTCCGCAGAAGCGAGCGGCATTTCCCGTGGCGCTGCATGACCATAGCGCTGATTCTGGTCCTGATGGTGCAGGGAGTGCTGTTCCACGGCTTTTATTCCTTCCGCGACGGAACGGACGGCACGGCGCGGACCGCACAGGTGAATCTCCCGCGGACAAAGGGGATGCGGACGACGCCGGAGAATGCAGCGGATCTGGAAGGGGTTTATACTTATCTTCGTGAGAACGGATTCACGGACCGGAGGCTGATTTCCTACGGGGATGCGCCGGGACTCGGATATCTGTTTGAGATGGATCCGGGACTTTCGACTTCATGGCCGGATCTTGCAAGCTTTCCGGAGGAAACCTTCCGCAGGGAAATCACGGAGCTTGGCGGCGTCGCCCTCGCGGGGCATGTGGAAAAGCTTCCGGTTGTCATTCTGCATACGGACGAAGACCATGCCTACACGGACGAAGCGCTTGCTGCGCTGAAAGGCGGCAGGCAGGAAGAACGGAAGGCCGTGCTCCTTCGGGATTATCTGGAAGAATGCGGATATGAGACCGGATATCAGAACGGACACTATGTTGTCAAGGTGATACGGGGACGTGAGTGATTCCTTGTTCTTCCGGCGGACGCAAGGCACCTGCCCGCATCTGTCCGGAAACAGGAGAATCCGCTCTCGCAACAGTTTCAGTATGCGCCGCAGTCATCTGCGGCAGGAAGGAACATCACATGGAAATTCGAATTCCTTTTAATATTCCGCCGTACGTCGGCTCGGAGATGGAGTACCTGCGGCAGGCCTGCGAGGTGAATCACAAGATCTGCGGAGACGGCCCGTTTACGAAAAAATGCAAGGCCTGGGTGGAGGAGAGAACCGGGACGTCGGAGTGTCTGATGACGACGAGCGGAACCTCCGCGCTGGAGATGGCAGCGCATCTGTCCCATATTCAGCCCGGCGACGAGGTGATTATGCCGAGCTATACGTTCTGCTCGACTGCGGATGCCTTCGTGCTGAAGGGAGCGGTCCCGGTGTTCGTGGACATCCGGCCGGACACGATGAATCTGGACGAGACGAAGATCGAGGACGCGATCACGGACAGGACGCGGGCCATTGCCGTCGTTCATTATGCCGGGGTTGCCTGTGAGATGGATACCATCATGGAGATTGCAGAGCGTCATCACCTGATGGTGATCGAGGACGCAGCGCAGGGCGTGATGAGCACCTACAAGGGAAGAGCCCTCGGGACGATCGGAGACTTCGGCTGCTATTCCTTCCATGAGACGAAGAACTACTCGATGGGAGAGGGCGGAGCGATTCTGATCCGGGATCCGGAGAAAATCAGCGAGGCGGAAATCCTTCGGGAGAAGGGAACGAACCGCAGCCAGTTCTACCGCGGACAGATTGACAAATACACGTGGGTGGATTACGGCAGCTCCTTCCTTCCCTCCGAGCTGAACGCGGCTTATCTGATGGCGCAGCTGGACCGCGCGGATGAGATCAATGAGGCGCGGCTGGCACGCTGGGAGCAGTATCACCGTATGCTCACTCCTCTCGCGGCAGAAGGAAGAATTGAGCTTCCGGTGATTCCGGAAGGGTGCGTCCACAATGCGCATATGTTCTACATCAAGACGAAGGATCTGAAGGAACGGCAGGCACTGATCGGTGCACTGAGGGAGAAGGGCATCCTTGCGGTGTTCCATTACATTCCGCTTCACTCGAGCCCGGCGGGAGAGAAGTTCGGACGCTTCCACGGAGAGGACCGCTACACGACGAAGGAGAGCGAGCGGCTTCTCCGGCTGCCGATGTACTATTCCCTGACGGAAGAGAATGTGAACGACGTCGTATCTGTGATTGAAGAATTCTATCGCAGCCGTTAAATGTCTTTTTCACCCGGACTGTGAAGGAAAACCGGGGAGATTCCGGGAGGCGTGTGTGGCGGTACCCGCCGCTTCGGAGGAGCCTTTCGGGCAGGATGCGCGAAAAGAAGAGAAGAGCAGAAGAGCTGAAAAGAAGAGCTGAAGAACAGGAGCTGGTAATACGAAGTCAGAGGCAGTCGGACAACCGAATAAGGAAGGGAAAACAGAAAAAAGCGGCAGGAAGATCCGGACCGCTTTTCTTTCCTGTGCGGCTGCGGCAGCCGCGGCACTCCTGATCGGAAGCATCTGGACGTATTACTATGACCTCAATGATGATTCCCTGATGGCTGAGATTCTCGCGGGGAGCTACACGGGCACGGCGGAGCTTCGGAATATCCAGAGCGGCTTCCCCCTGACGGCAGTGCTGGGAGGCCTGTACCGGCTGGCGGGAGGAGCGGACTGGTACGGCCTGTTCCTCCTCGTATGCCAGTACGGATCCCTGGCGCTTGTCCTCGGAAGGGTTCTGAGATGGAGCAGCATCGGTGCTGACGCACCGGGAGGCAGTGCGGATTCTCCTGAGGGCGGACCCCGCGGGAAAAGGAGTGCATGGAGGCTTCGGGAGACAGGAGCTGTTATCCTGGCGCTTCTTGCTGCGGCGGGACTTCTTCTGTATCATTTTGTGTTCCTGCAGTATTCCGTGACGGTC